>NZ_CFHTCS010000043.1:0-18211 GCF_984369615.1 Martelella sp.
CGCCGCCATAGACGGCTTCCTCGCCATAGACCCGGAGGTCCTTTTCGATCTCGATATAGAGATCGGTGTCGCCGAGGCGGATCTTGTCGCCCGTTGTCGGACCATAGAGGTCTGCATACTGCTGTCTTGAAATCTTGGCCATTTCAGAAATCCTGTCGAATGAGGTTGTACCGGGCGGTCACTTGGACGACTTGAAGCCGTAGCGTTCCGCGCGCTCCATCGCGTCGACCAGCCGCGGGCGGCTGTCATTGTAGCTCTCGTCGCCGACCCAGCCGTTGACGAGGCCATTGAAGCCGAGCACCCGTTGCTTGCCCTGATAGGGAACGAGGGTGACCTCTTTCTCATCGCCCGGCTCGAAACGCAGGGCGGTGGTTGCAGGAATGTTCAGGCGCTTGCCGAACGCCTGTTCGCGGTCGAATTCCAGCGCGGAATTGACCTCGAAGAAGTGAAAATGCGAGCCGACCTGGATTGGCCTGTCACCGGTGTTGCGCACCTTGAGCGTGGTCGTCGGATAGCCCGCATTGATCTCGATATCGCCCTTGCCGAGGACCAGGCCGCCGACCGGGGTTTTCTTCTCGTTCGTCATGTTCAAGCCCTCACTGAATCGGATCATGGATGGTCACGAGACGGCTGCCATCGGTAAAGACGGCCTCCACCTGCACGTAAGGGATCATGTCGACGACCCCTTCCATCACATCGTCGCGCGTGATTTCCTTGCGCGCGATTTCCATGACCTCCTCGACGGTCTTGCCCGCGCGGGCGCCGTTCAGCGCTGCCACGGAAATGAGCGAGACGGTTTCTGGATGGTTGAGCTTCAACCCCTGATCCTTGCGCTGCTGCGCGACCTGCGCGAGCGTGTAGATCAAGAGCTTGTCGATCTCTCGAGGCGTGAAATGCATATAAGTCTCCCCTGTCAGAATGGCTGAACTTGCCGACCGTTCGTCGTCGTCAAAAACAGGCGGCGGGCGACATCCTGAATGTCGGCCGGCTCGCCGAACCCCTTATGCCCAGCCCCGCGAGGCGAGCGAGAGGATAGGCACATCGTACCCGCATGCGCCGATTGGCCCTGCCGGTGCACGTCGATAAAAAAGGTAACACGTTTGACTTTTGTCAGTAACCTGAAACCGCCTATTTTTTGAACTGTCAGGATTGACAGTTGTCATTTCTAGAAGACATGTTGCACCAATCATTGGCATATGATCGGGGACAATGCTCAAACACCTTGCAAAGGCTTGCGCCACAATCGCGAACGCGGAAAGCCTGCCTGATTTGGAGGCCTGCCTTACCAAGGCGCTCAATGAACTGGGGTTCATCAGTTACAATATCAGCCTGAACCGCAGCGATCCTTTGCAGTTCATGGAACGGCCGCTTTTGACGACATGGACGACGCGCGACCTCGATATCTATGTGAATGACGGGTGGTTCGACCGTGATCCGCTGATGTCACACCTCAAGGCAAACACGGCTCCCCTCTTCTGGAAGCCCGGCATGTGGGATGGCACGCCCCGTCAGGACTATAGCGAATATGTACGTTACCAGGGCATTGCCGGCGGCGCGACACTGCCGCTGTTCGCCGCGCCGGGCAAGTTCAGCGCGATCACCCTGCTGACAATCGACAAGTCAGTTCATGTTCCCGATACGGCACATGCAATCTCCATCCTCACCAGCGTGGCGACCGCGCGGATGTCGGCCTTCACGGAAGGCCTGCCTTGCCAATACAATGTCCACGGCTTCAAGCAGCTTTCCGGACTGCAGGTGGAAATCCTCAGCTGGATCGCGAAAGGGAAAACCAACAGCGAGATCGCTCTGATTGTCGGGCGCACCGAACGCGCCGTCGCCTATCACGTGAGCGAGATACTGGCCAAGATCTCGGTCAGTTCCCGCGCGCAGGCCGCCGCATTCTACGCCGCTCTCGGATTGCGCGACTGAGCGTTCTTCGATCGATCAGCCGCCCTGCCGGTCCGCATCGGGCGAAGGCGGCAACAGCGGCAGCATCAGGCAGGCCACGCCAATGCCTGCGATCGTCAGAAGAACCCGGTTGGCGGCAATAGCCAGGGCCCCGGCTTCCGGCGAGAAGTTGAACGTCAGCGCGACAGCCGTCAGACAGAAGGACCATATGCCGTACCGTTTGGCGCCGATTACCAGCATCACGAAAACCAGCGCGCCGACCAGCAGGGCGTGAAGCCAGGGAGCGGGGGCAAGGAAGCCGAGCATCAATCCGCCGGCCGCCGCCCCGAGAAGCGTTCCAAGACCCCGCGCCTTCATCCGGTACAAAGTCTCCCTGCGGGTCGGTTTTGTAACCCTGAGGCCTGCGGCGGCCAGCCAGCAGGGGTGCGAGCCCGGGCTGAAACAGGCGGCGATGCTTCCCAGCAGAGATATCGAAGCGATACCGGCGAGGAAGCGCCTTTGGGCGGCGTTTTTCAACAGATCGAGCCGCTCGACATCTACAGCCTTTTTCGCAACGGGGATGAAGAAGAGCACGAAAAGCAGAGCCCACAGCGTGCCGGCGAGAAAGGTCAACCCGTAGATCACATCACCGCCGGCAGGAACCTGGTCGACGGACAGGAAGAACGCCAGCGCGGCAAGCGCTACCGGCAGCCGAAGGTAGCCTCCCCTCAGTTCTCCGGCGCCTTGCGCAAGGGCAGCCGCCAGCGCGCAGGCGAAGAAAGGACCGGAGCCCAGTTCGACGCGACCGCCGACCATCGCGAACAGGCTGATGACAAAAGCGGCCGATAGCAGCACTTTCGCTCTGCCCGCCTCGGGCAAGCGCGGAAACGAAACCATCATCAGATAGGCGCCGAAGGACGCGATCGCGCCGTGCGTTGCCTGACCGGCCACAAGCCCGGCCATCCAGGGCAGCACGACCCCGAGAGCCATTGACAATGCGCCGAGGAGTTTCATCGGCGTGAGGTCAGGAGATGTTTTCAAAAGCATTGTGCCGGTTCGCGGGTTCAAAGACAGACGAATGCACATGATCGGGCCTGCTGCCTGCCGGGGCAAGGCCGCATTCGCGATCACGAAAGATGTCTGGCAACATGAAACCCTGAAAAAACGAAGACAAGCGAAACCAGCACGCTGACGAGTATATAGGCAATTGCAAGAACGGAGTCGCCCCGCGCCACGAGATTCATGTTGTCGAGGGAGAAGGACGAGAATGTCGTGAAGCCCCCGAGAAATCCGGTTACGACCAGCGCGCGGATTTCAGGTGAGCTGTCAAGCTTGTGGGTGATCAGTTCCACGGCGAAGCCGATGATGAACGAACCCAGGATATTCACGATCAGGGTCCCCCAGGGAAGATGATCGTTCCAAAGGCGGGTCGAAGCCAGACCGACCAGCCAGCGGCAGACCGAGCCGATGGCGCCGCCTGTTGCCGTCAGCAAGGCGAGAGACAGAAAGTTAACCAAAGATCACGCTCATCATGTTTTGCCGTTCGGGTGCGGTGGAAGAGTGCAGGTCCCGGCATCGAGAGCGCATCCCGGCCGGCATGGGTCAGGCCATCCTGACAGCCCTGCTTTTCCGCTGCATCAAAACATATGCCGCCATTTCGGCAACTGTCAGTTCTGACAGTCGCCGAAACGCGGCAAAGGAGCAGCGAGGGCGCGAACCGACTTGCCGAGAGACCGAAACGGCGACGGCGGCATGACCTGTCAAGCTTCCGGCGCCAGCGGCAAAACGCTCAACTGATCAAGACGATAACGATCCCAAGCAGGGTCAGGATCGTGCTGGATGTGGCATAGCCGACAGAATAGCCGATCGCGGGGATCTGGCTTCCGGCGCGGTCGGTAATCATGCTCAGGGCGGCGGCTGCCGTGCGCGAACCGGCGCAGCAGCCAAGCACGATGGCATCGTCAAACCGGAACAGGTATTTTCCGATGTAGAGCGACAGCAGCATCGGAAGAGCGGCGGCAAAAACGGTCCACGCGACAAACACGACGCCAAGCTCCTTCAACCCTGCAACGATGCCGGGTCCGGCTGTCAGACCGACCACCGCGATAAACATGTTGAGGCCGATCGAGTTCATAAACCAGCTCGTCGCGCGCGGAACGCGACCGAAGGCGGGACGGATCGAGCGCAGCCAGCCAAGCAGCAGTCCGACCAGGAGAACGCCGCCGGCCGTCGAAAGCGTCAGCGGGACCTCGCCGATCTTCAGCGTCAGAGATCCGATCAGGGCGCCAATGACGATGGCCGCGCCGATGAAGGCAATGTCCGCGCGTTCCGTTTCCCGATCGAGGTAGCCGAACCTCCCCGCCGCGGCGCTGATGTCGGCCGGACGTCCCGTCACCCGGACCACATCGCCGCGAAAAAGCTGCGTTTCGGGCAGGATCGGAATTGCGACGGACATCGCGCCGCGGCGGATCTCGGTCAGGAATATCCCCCGGGTTTCCGGCATCTGCGCAAGCTCTCTCAGCGTTTTGCGATGAATGCTCCTTGCCGTGATCAGAATATCCGTGCCCTCGATCGAAACGCCGAGCAGTTCGGGATCATCAACCTCCCGAAGCGCCTTGCCGACCTCCTCCAGCAGAACCTCGCGCGCACCCGCAATCGCAACGACATCGCCGGCCTCCAGAACCATATCGACCGTGGCCTCGACAACCGCGCCGTTTCGCCGGACCCGGCCGATATACATGCGGTGATTGTGGAAAAAGTGCTCGGTCTGCCCCACCGTAAGTCCGGCTATTGCCGACTGGGGGTCGACGAGAAAGGCGCGCGCGACATACTGGTGCCACGCCTTCGGGCTGCCGCGATCGTCGCCCGCGCCGCCGATCCGCCTGGCATAGTCGCGGCAAGCCGCGGGAAGATCGATATTCAGGAGCCTCGGCCCCAGAATGCCGAGCATGACGACCGATCCGAACGTCCCGATAACATAGCTGATCGAAAAGGCCGCCGGCAGTATCTGCGCGCTCGCAGCTTTCGCGGAAGCCGCGAGCGAAGACTGCTCAATGGCGGTTTGCGAAAGGCCAAGTGCGGAAGACGTTGTCGTCGAACCGGCATAAAGACCCGCGGCAATACCCACGTCGTATCCGGCAATCCTGACCGCAAGATAGACGGAACCAAGACTGAGACCGCAGACGAGGACCGCGAACAGGGCCTGTTGCAGGCCGCCTGAGAACAGACCGCGGACAAATTGCGGGCCGGCGCTGTATCCCACAGCGAAAAGATAGAACATGAAGAAAATGATCTTCACGTCCGGAGAGACATGAATGCCGATCTGCCCGATCACCAGAGCGGCCAGCAAGGTGGCCGTCACGTCTCCGAGGGAGATGCCTGCAATTTTTACGCGTCCCAGGGAATAGCCCAGCAGCAAGGACAGAAACAGCGGAATTTCGACATTCATCCGCAGCGTTGTGAACAGCCAGTCCAGCATGAAAAGGATACTCCGTCATAACCGCGCCCGGCACATCGTACGTGCCGAAAACAGATCCCGTTTTCCGGGCACGGCGCGCCGCAGCATGTCCGCGTTTCCTTGAATCGCGAACATGCTCTCACCTATTGAATCGACACATCGTGCTTTCCGAAAATCGATTCCGATTTTCAGGCCGAGGCGCTAGGCAAAGGACGCCGTCATGTCCTTCATCCCCGCCAGCATTTGCGCCATTGGGCGCGAGCGGAACTCAGGCGTCTGCGCAAGCGCGCCGACATCGAGGCGGGTGTAATTCATGCCCCCGCTGTCGCGCAGGAAAAACAGCTTTCTGTCCAGATCGGAAAGGCTTGTCCATGTGGTGAACTCCGTCGCGATCTCCTCGCTGACCTGCCCCTGTACCTGCAGATGACTGCTCCCCTGGTCCGGATAATCGACGGCAATGCCGCGCGGGCGGTCGAAATTGTTCATGATATGCGCCACCATCTGCACCGCCCGGTCGGGCTCCGCCTGCTTCTCCGCGAATTCGGCATAGAAAGCAGCTCTGACGAAACGGTCCACGGATGTATCCGAGGCAGGCAACCCGGCCTTCGCGATCCCCGCGCCGGACTGCTGTGCCGCATAGGAGCCGAAGTTTGCCTTCGAGCGGTCGATATTGTCAAGGAAGGTATAATTGTTGAGATTGGTGAGATGCCAGGAAAACTGCGGCGCGTTGGTCATGACGCCGACCGGGTTGTCATAGACGGTTCGCGCGCCATGATGAAACTCGATGACAATACTCTTGCCCCGGGCATCATGGACGGCGAAATGAAACGGCATTCGCAGCCCGCCCAGGATCGGAACGCGCTCCAGCGCGACAGGCTGCGAGGCGATAGCCGCCTTCACTTCTTCCACTGTCTCGAACTGACCAAGCACCCAGGCTCCCAGATCGGCGGCGGAGAGCGCGAATGCGCCGCCGTCAGGAATGCCGTCCTCGCCTGCAGCCTGCGGATAGGACTGAACACTGAAGGTCAGGCCTGCGCCGTTCAGCCCCTCGAGCACTTTCAGGCCCTCGGATGTGAACGGGGCGTCGTCCCGGGGGACGGCCGACGGCATGGTGACCGCGACAAAATGGTGGGACGACGTCCATGTCGCGGGTTTGCATCCCTCGACGGCCGACGCCATGGCCAGACCTGCCGGAAAGACGGAAACCTGGTAGGGAAGATCGATGCTGAGTTCGAGCGTTCGGCCCAGATAGGCCCGGTTTTGAGCGTCGAAGTAAAGAAGCGACGTGCACATACCCTTGTCCTCCGTTGTTCGCCCTGGGCCGGGAGCAGGAATGCGTGACCGGTTTCCCATGCACCCGTCTGACCCGACTGAAATGCCGCGCGCCGAGGCGACATCTCGTAAACGGAACCGGCGCCCTTTTGAACTGTCAGGGCTGACAGTTGCCGCCCCGGCGCGCGGCAGGCCGTCCTCTTTGCCGAGCCTCGCAATCGTCAACCCGCAGCCTGCAGCGCGTGCCGGACTGTGCCTGTGGATCGGGTCCATGGTCCATGGACCGACGAAGTAACAGGCTGCAAGCGGTCGGGAGGGGGGCCAGACAACAAAAAAGCCCGGATGACCGGGCTTTTTGCGGCGTTTTCAGAACATCCACGGACGTTCAGAAAAATGATTGGTGCCCAGAAGAGGACTCGAACCTCCACACCCTTGCGAGTACCAGCACCTGAAGCTGGCGCGTCTACCAATTCCGCCATCTGGGCAACGACCGCTCGTTTAAGAGACGCGGCGGGTTTCGTCAACGGGTATTTGACGTTTTGACGACAAAAATTTCGCCCGCCCGCCGTCGTCGTTCCGGTCTTCAGTCCGCGGCCTTCGGCGCCTTCACCCGGTCAACGTGGCCGAGATCGCGTTCAGGATCGATGACGTCGCGGATGAGCTGCTTCAGTTCCTTCGGCCCGGGAAAGCCGCCGTTGCGCTTGCGCTCCCAGACGAGCGCGCCATCGATCCGGATTTCGAAAATGCCGCCCGTTCCCGGCTTCAGCGTCACCGCGCCAAGTTCGTGCGAAAAGGTCGACAACAGTTCCTGCGCCATCCAGGCCGAACGCATCAGCCAGTTGCACATGCTGCAATACTCGATGGTCACCGTCGGTTTTTCGCTCATCGGGCGCTCCGCTGTTCCGCAATATCGCTTCCGCGTTCCTTAGGCGCATGACGGAACGCAAGGCAATACCGGCATGCGGCAATTATCCTCATTTTCATTCTTTCCGCGATAAACTGGCCGGTCTGCACGAAAGGAGCACATCATGACCGACGAAACCTTCGAGGGCGGCTGTTTCTGCGGCGCAGTGCGCTTTGCCATGCGCGGGCGACCGATGTTCATTCACGCCTGCCACTGCAAGGACTGCCGCCGGCAATCGGGCGGCCCCTTCGTGATCAATGGACTGATCGAGGCGGACCGGATTTCTCTTTCTGAAGGCGCGCCGGCCTGCCGCACGCTTGCCACCGACAGCGGCTATCCGCACGATCTGTTCTTTTGCGCGGATTGCGGCTCGCCATTGTGGAGCGATTACGGCCGGCGCGGCTGGATGCTTTTCGTGCGGCTGGCGGCGCTTGATGCGCCGGAGCGCTTCACGCCGGATGTCCATATCTACACGGTCTCGAAACTCCCCTGGGTGCCGCTGCCCTCCGGCGCCCGCACTTTTCCTCATTATTACGACATGAATGCCGAATGGCCGGCGGAAAGCACGGAAAGGCGACGTTCGGCGCGGGCGCGGGCGGCGAAGGCGGGCGGCAATCCGGCCTGATCTGCGCTGCGGCGGGAACCAAAAGCCTGCTCAACGGTTGCCTTTTCAGGTAAAATAGGCCTTTCTAGCGCAAAGACAGGACCGCAGATGAGTACCAAAGTGAAACCGTTCCTCGCCACGACCTTTACCGCCTGCGCTCTGCTCCTGGCGGGTTGCACCACCTATGAGCAGCCGCGCAGCCTGCCCGCGCCCACCCAGCCACAGGCCCCGCGCACGGCCGTCGACGGCCAGTGGCGGGACAAGGACGGCATTATCTCCAGCTTCTCCGCCGGAAAGTTCGAAACCCGCACGACGGATTCCAACCAGGTGCTCGCCGTCGGCAGCTACATCGTCAATGGTAATGTGGTCGAGATCGATGTCACCTCGGTGCTGCGACAGACCCGTTCGCGCGTCAACTGCGCCATAGCCGCGCCCTATCTTCTGAACTGCACGCCGAGCCAGGGCGCCCGCTTCTCGCTCTACAAGCCGGCAGCAGCCCCGATCGGCTTCACCCTGGATGACGCGGCAGCCATGACGGCAAATGCGGCCCAGCAGCCGATCGCGCCCGGATCCGCCATGCCGTCCCAGCAGATGGGGTCGACCCAGCCGCAAATGGGTAGCCAGACCTATTCGACCGCCAATCCGTCAAGCACCTACCCGGCATCCGCGACCCCCGGCGTCAACTTCTCCACGATGCAAAGTAGTTCCAACTACTAGGACCAGGCGCGTCAAAAACGGCTACTTGAGAGGCTGGCCGGCTGCAAAACGCCTCTCAAACATCAATTCGAGGCTTGACGACCAGCCTAAAATCATCGTCACATTCCATGGCTATACTCGGCATCGGGGCCCAAGCGCCGCGCCCTTTCTTCGAACCAGGAGTCTGCCATGCATTCCCTTTCCAAAGCCGCCCTGCTTGCGGCTTCCGTGCTGTCGCTTTCCGCCGGCAGCGCTCTTGCCGATTTTCAGTTGAACATCCTGCACATCAACGATCTTCACTCCCGCATCGAACCGATAAACAAGTATGATTCGACCTGCTCGGCCGAGGAAGCCGATGCCGGCGAGTGTTTCGGCGGCATTGCGCGGGTCAAGGCAGCGATCGACGGAAAGCGCGGAGAGCTCGAGGGCGGGAACCTTCTGGTGCTCGATGCCGGCGACCAGTTTCAGGGCTCTCTGTTCTATACCGAATACAAGGGCGCTCCGATCGCCGAATTCATGAACGGCATCGGCTTCGACGCCATGGCGATCGGCAACCACGAATTCGATGACGGGCCGGAAGAACTGCTGAACTTCATCAACGCCATCGAATTTCCGATCCTTTCAGGCAACACGATCGCCGCGGATGACAGCGTCGTCGCCGGCAAGTTCGACGGTTACACGATCTTCGATTTCGACGGCGAGAAGGTGGCCGTGGTTTCGGTTCTCGCCACCGACACCGGCGAGACATCCTCTCCCGGCGCAAAGATCTCGTTCCAGGACGAAATAGAGTATCTGAACAAGGCCGTGCCGGAAATCGAGGCGGAAGGGGTGAACAAGATCATCCTGCTTTCCCATGTCGGCTACAAGCGTGACCAGGAAATCGCCGCCGCGGTTGACGGGATCGACGTCATCGTCGGCGGCCACAGCCACACCCTGCTCTCCAGCACGGACGAGGACGCCGCCGGTCCCTATCCGACGATGGTTGCCAATCCGTCGGGCGAAGAGGTTCCGGTTGTTACCGCCTATGCCTATTCCAAATATCTCGGCGATCTCGCCGTCACCTTCGATGATGACGGCAAGGTGACAGACGTTTCCGGCGCGCCGATTCTGCTTGATGCATCGGTCACGCCCGACGAGGCCTTTGCGGCGCGGGTCGAGGAGCTTGATGCCCCGCTCGAGGAACTCAAGCAGCAGGAAGTCGGCGAGACCACCGCCGTCGTCGTCGGCGACCGCAATATGTGCCGCGCCGAGGAGTGCCCGATGGGCAATCTCGTTGCCGACGCCATGCTGGAGCGCGTCGCCGGCCAGGGCATTACCATCGCCATCCAGAACGGCGGCGGCGTGCGCGCCTCGATCGATGAAGGCGTCGTCACCATGGGCGAGGTCCTGACCGTGCTTCCGTTCCAGAACACGATCGCCACGTTCCAGCTCAAGGGCTCCGACATCGTTGCCGCGCTTGAAAACGGCCTCTCGAAAATCGAGGAAGGCGCCGGGCGTTATCCGCAGGTTTCCGGGCTCAAATACACCTATGATGCCAGCAAGGAGCCGGGCAGCCGGGTCGTTTCGGTCGAGGTTGAAACCGGCGAGGACGAGTTCGCCTCGATCGATCCCGAGACGGTCTACGGCGTCGTCACCAACAACTACATGCGCGGCGGCGGAGACGGCTATGCGGTCTTCGCTGACAAGGGCATGAAAGCCTATGATTTCGGCCCGAACCTGGAAGAAGCCGTTGCCGAATATCTCGGCGAGAACAGCCCCTATACGCCCTATGTGGACGGCCGCATCACCAATGTGGCGAAGTAACTGAAGCCTCTCAGCCCACAATCTCCCCCCTTGAGGGGGAGATGCCCCGGCAGGGGCAGAGGCGGGTGAACCTTCTCAGCAAACTCGGGGTACGAGGCTTATGCCCTTCCCCCTCTCTGTCGCTTTCGCGACATCTCCCCCTCAAGGGGAGAGATTGTTTGCTGCCCTGTTTCCCCGCCCTTCAATGTCAACAGCAGACAGCATATCCTCCGATCCGCCTGCGACACCCTATAATCTGGCGAAGCCTTGTTTGCGTTGTTATATGAAACCCGACAACGACAACAATGGAAAGACTGCCGATGTCTGAAATGCATGCCGCCTGGCCGGATAACCACCCAAGCGTCGCCTTCGGCAAGGTCGGCGTTCTCCTCGTCAATCTCGGGACGCCGGACGGCACGGACAAGAAATCCATGCGCCGCTATCTGGAAGAATTCCTGACCGACAAGCGCGTGATCGAATGGCCGAAGGCGCTCTGGTATCCGATCCTCTACGGCATCGTTCTCAATCGCCGTCCGGCCAAGGTGGGCGAGGCCTATGAGCTGATCTGGAACAAGGAGCAGAACGAGAGCTTTCTGCGCACCTACACAAGGAGCCAGGCGGAAAAGCTCGCGGGACATTACGCAGGCACCGAGAACCTCGTGATCGACTGGGCGATGCGCTACGGCCAGCCCTCGATCCCCGCCCGCATCGAGGCGCTGAAGGCGGCGGGCTGCGAACGCATCCTTCTCTTTCCGCTCTATCCGCAATATGCCGCCTCGACGACAGCCACGGTCAACGACAAGGCGTTCCAGACATTGCTCGACATGCGCTGGCAGCCGGCGCTTCGCACCGTGCCGCCCTATCACGACGATCCGGTCTATATCGACGCGCTGGCGCAGTCGGTGACCGATCATCTGGCGACGCTCGACTGGGAGCCGGAACTCATCATCACCTCCTTCCACGGCATTCCGCAGTCCTATTTCAAGAAGGGCGACCCCTATCACTGCCAGTGCCAGAAGACAGCGCGGCTTCTGCGCGAGAGGCTCGGTCTTTCCAAGGAGCGGCTGATGATCACCTTCCAGTCCCGCTTCGGCCCGGAGGAATGGCTGCAGCCCTATACGGACAAGACGGTCGAAGGCTTACCCAAGAAGGGCGTGAAGCGGATCGCCGTGATCAATCCCGGCTTCGTCTCCGACTGTCTGGAGACGCTGGAAGAGATCGGCGAGCAGGCGCGCGAGAGCTTTCTCGAGCATGGCGGCGAGAAATTCACCCATATTCCCTGTCTCAACGACACGCCTCTCGGCATGCGAGTGATCGAACATGTGGTAAACCGCGAGCTTCGCGGCTGGCTGGAACCGGAAATCGCGCGGGCAGTAATAAACGACACGTAAAGCGTGTTTTCATACTATAAGAACGATAAGACGCCACCAGTTTCGGCCGGTGAATAGGAGGAAACGACATGGACATACTGACCGGATTTTCCGTGACCATCATCATTCTGGTGGTCCTGATCCTCCTGACGCTCTTTGCCGGGATCAAGACCGTGCCGCAGGGCTATGGCTATACGGTGGAGCGCTTCGGCCGCTATACCCGCACGCTTACCCCCGGCCTCAACCTGATCATCCCCTTCATCGACCGCATCGGCAAACGCATCAACATCATGGAGCAGGTGCTCGATGTGCCGGAGCAGGAGGTGATCACCCGCGACAATGCCAGCGTCGAGGCCGACGCGGTCGCCTTCTACCAGATCCTCAATCCGGCGAGTGCGGCCTATCAGGTCGCCAATCTGGAGATGGCGATCCTCAACCTGACCATGACCAATATCCGCTCGGTCATGGGCTCGATGGATCTCGACGAACTGCTGTCCAACCGCGATTCGATCAATGAGCGACTGCTGCGCGTCGTCGACCTTGCGGTCGAGCCCTGGGGCGTGAAGGTCACCCGTATCGAGATCAAGGACATCCGTCCGCCGACCGATCTCGTGGAGGCCATGGGCCGGCAAATGAAGGCCGAGCGCGAAAAGCGCGCCCAGATCCTTGAGGCCGAGGGCAGCAAGACGGCGCAGATCCTGCGTTCGGAAGGCTCCAAGCAGTCCGCCATTCTTGAAGCCGAAGGCGAGCGGGAAGCCGCCTTCCGCGAGGCGGAAGCCCGGGAAAGACTGGCGGAAGCCGAAGCCAATGCGACCCGCTCGGTATCCCTTGCGATCGCCGAAGGCGATGTTGCAGCCATCAACTACTTCATTGCCCAGAAATATACGGAGGCCATGGCCTCGATCGGCACGGCGAAGAATTCCAAGGTGGTGCTGATGCCGATGGAGGCGTCATCGCTGATCGGTTCGCTCGGCGGTATCGGTGCGATTGCCAAGGAGGTCTTCGGCACAGATGGCGGCGGCTCGAATGAGCCGGCTGCGCGCCGCTCGACTCCCTCGGTCACGACCGGTTCCAGAAATCAGGAAAGCTGACCGCCGATGGAGCCGATGCTTGACTTCTTCGCCGCTGCAGGCCCGTGGGGCTGGTTCATCGCCGGCCTGCTGCTGCTGGTCGCGGAGCTGATCCTGCCTGGCGTCTTCCTGATGTGGGTCGGCATCGCGGCGCTCATTCTCGGAGCGCTGTCCCTCGCCTTCTGGCCCTTTGGGTTCTGGGGGTGGCAATTGCAGGTGCTGCTTTTCGCCATCCTTTCCGTCGTCGCCATTCTGGCGGGACGGAAGATCCTGAAAAACCGGGAAACGACATCGGACCAGCCGCTGCTCAACCAGCGCGCGGCAAGCCTTGTCGGCCGCACCGCCGTCGTTGTCGACGCCATCACCGACGGGCGCGGGCGCATCAAGCTCGATGATACGCTCTGGGTCGTGGAAGGGCCGGACCTGCCGGAAGGCGCGCATGTGCGCATCGTTTCCGGCGATGGACGCAGGCTGACGGTCGCGCCGCTCGAAACCCCGTGAGACGCGTCAGGCCGCGCCAATCCTGAGAAAATCGTGGAAGTGAACGATCCCCACCGGCCGATTGTCATCGTCGACCACCATGAGCGCCGAGATATTGTGCTTGTGGATCAGCGCCAGCGCGCCGGAGACCATCATCGATTTCCTGACGGTTTTCGGGCCGGGCGTCATCACGTCATCGACGGCGAGCGCGCTCATGTCGCGGGAGAGATTGCGCGCCAGGTCACCATCGGTGACGATGCCCGCCAGACGCCCGTCATCGCCGACGACGCCGACGCAGCCGAAGCGGCGCTTGGAAAGCTCCATGATCGCCGCCGGCAAGGGCGTGCCCGAACGCACCAGCGGGATTTCCTCACCCACATGCATGATGTCGGCCACATGCGAGAGCAGCGCGCCGAGCTTGCCGCCGGGGTGATAGACCTTGAAGTCAACGGCGGAAAAGCCACGCACCTCGAGTAGCGCGATCGCCAGCGCATCGCCGATGGCAAGCTGCATGGTTGTCGAGGTGGTGGGCGCCAGTCCCAGCGGACACGCCTCCTCCGCCTTGGGCAGCGACAGCACGATATCGGCGGCCAGCGCCAGCGAGGATTGCGTCCCGGCGGTAATCGCGATCAGCGGAATGGCGAAGCGGCGGGTATAGGCGACCAGCGCGGTCAGTTCGCTGCTTTCCCCGCTCCAAGACAGCGCGACAACGGCATCCTTCTGCGCGATCATGCCCATATCGCCGTGATTGGCCTCTGCGGGGTGCACGAAGAAGGCCGGCGTTCCGGTGGAGGCGAAGGTGGCGGCGATCTTGGTGCCGACATGGCCGCTCTTGCCGACGCCGGAGACAATCACATGGCCCTGCGTTTGCCTGAGCAAGGCAACGGCCTTTTCAAAGGGCTCGCCCAGCCCGTTCTCAAGCGCCGCGGCAAGCGCGTCGAGACCCTTTTTCTCGAACGCCAGCGTTCTCAGGGCTGAAAGGGTCGCATCACCCGCATGTGTCGTGTCGGTCGTCTCGTCCATGCTCCGCTGTTAGCGCCTTTGGGTTTTGCAATCAATAGAACAATCGCTTCGGGCGAGCGGCAGGAGGCATCCATCATACGGGGCCCGCAAGGTCCGCCTTTCGCCGCATCCAGTCGCCGGCAAGGCCGGGCCAGGCCGCTTGCGTGCCGTTGAGCGACCGCAGCGCGAAGCCGTGCGGCGCATCGGCAAAGACATGCAGGTCAACATCAAGTCCGAGGGCGGCAGCTGTCCCAACATAGTTGAGCGCGTGTTGCAGCGGAACCGAGCGATCATGCGCCGCATAGGCGAGAAACACCGGAACCTTCGGCAGGCCGTGGGGGTGCTCGGCAAGCCCGATCGGCCAGGCGTCATAGAAGTCCTGTTTTTCGGCCGGCGGATAGTCCGGCTTGCCGTGCGGAAACTTGTGGGCGCGGTGGTTGGCGTTGATCGGCGCATAACAGATCAAGGCGCCCGCCGCTTTCAGCCGATGCGGCTGGCAGGCCATGACGCCGGCCAGATGTCCGCCGGAGGACAGGCCGAAATGAAAGAGCGGCAAGTCGCTTTGCGCACCAGCGAGGTGATCAAGCGCCAGCATTCCGTCTTCGAGCGCGATGCCCTTCGGGTAGCGCCCGCCCTTGCCGTCATCAGCGCCCGGCATCCGGTGAATGAGGAGATTGACCTCGATGCCGAGCCCGTTCAGCCAGGCCGCAACCTCCGGCCCCTCCTTGTCATAGACGATCCTGGTATATCCGCCGCCGGCATAGAGCAGAACCCGCGCACGGGGTGCGTCCACGCGCCAGACATGCAATTCGGGGCGGTGAACCACGGTGAACTGACGATCCGGGCGCTCGCCTTCGAGCTCGTTCCTGGGACCATCGACAAGTGGAATGACCACGGGGTCGATTAGGCTGGATGATGACATGTTCATACTTTCGGCAATAAAAAAGCGGCGCCTCGAAGCGCCGCCCGGTATCGGTCGGAAGGCACCGCAGCGCCTCCCGGAAGTCTCCCGTCATTTCAGCGCGGAGATCAGCGCCTTGAGCTCGTCCTCAACCTTCGGACGGATGTCGTCGCGCTTCAGCGCCAGCGCCACATTGGCAATGATGAAGCCTTCCTTGGAGCCGCAGTCGAAGGTCTGGCCGTCGAACTTGTAGCCGTAGAAATCCTGCTCCTGCGCCAGTTTCAGCATGCCGTCGGTCAGCTGGATCTCATTGCCGGCGCCGCGTTCGAGCACTTCGAGAATCGGGAAGATTTCCGGCTGCAGAATGTAACGGCCATTGATGAAATAGTTCGAGGGCGCAGTGCCCTTTTCCGGCTTCTCGACCATCTCGGTGATCCTGAAGCCGCTTCCGACAGCCTCGCCGACGCCGACGATGCCGTATTTGTGCGCAAGTTCGGGATCGCACTCCTCGACGGAAACGACATTGCCCCCAGCAACGTCATAGACTTCCATCATACCCTTCAGGCAGGGCTTTTCCGCCTCCATCACCATATCCGGCAGGATCAGCGCAAACGGCTCGGGACCCACGAC
Source organism: Martelella sp. (assembly GCF_984369615.1). Lineage (NCBI taxonomy): Bacteria > Pseudomonadati > Pseudomonadota > Alphaproteobacteria > Hyphomicrobiales > Aurantimonadaceae > Martelella > Martelella sp. The sequence goes on from NZ_CFHTCS010000043.1 coordinate 16,056, forward strand.
TTCGCGCGCGCACCAGACGGCATGGCCGAGCCCGTGCGGCTCCTGCTGGCGGGTGAAGGTGGCGGTGCCCGCGGCCGGCAGCATGTCGGCGAGAAGGCTGAGCTCGGCATGCTTGTTACGCGCCTTCAACGTGCTTTCCAGCTCGTACTGAATGTCGAAGTAGTCTTCGATCACATGCTTGTTGCGGCCGGTGACGAAAACGAAATGCTCGATCCCCGCCTCGATCGCCTCATCGACGACATACTGGACGATCGGCTTGTCGACAACCGGGAGCAATTCCTTCGGCACGACCTTCGTGGCGGGCAGGAACCGCGTTCCCAGACCTGCAACCGGCAGAACCGCCTTGCGAACCTTCTTGTGCTGAGCCAAGACCCTCTCCTCTATTGAAAAATAAACTAAGTTTCACTCAAGTATGAGTAAGGTCTAACAAGAAGCAATAGCGAGCGCAATCAAGGCAACGACCCTTTCACGCTTTTTCCGGGAAAGGCTGCGGCGTCACGCCGCAGCCTGCAATTTCATCAGCGATTTCAGCGCGGCAACAGGGTCTCGCCCATCAGGGCGAGGTCGATCGAACGGGCGGCCTGACGGCCCTCGCGGATCGCCCAGACGACGAGCGACTGGCCGCGCCGGACATCGCCGGCGGTCCAGAACCTGTCGACCGACGTCTTGTAGTCATCATCATTGGCGACAACATTGACCGAACCGCGACGGTCCGTATTCAGCGTCAGCCGTCCTTCCAGATCGGACAGCACGCCGGTCTTCAGGGGGCCGCGGAAACCGATGGCGATGAAGGCGAGGTCGGCCTTGATGACAAACTCCGTGCCGGCGATCGGCTGGCGCTTCTCGTCCACATGGCAGCATTTGACGCCAGTGAGCACGCCCTCCTCGCCGACGAATTCCAGCGTCGCCACCTGGAACTCGCGAATTGCGCCTTCGGCCTGGGAAGAGGAGGTGCGCATCTTGGTGGCCCAGAACGGCCAGACGGCGAGCTTGTCTTCCTTTTCCGGCGGCTGCGGGCGGATATCGAGCTGGGTCACCTTGACGGCGCCCTGGCGGAAGGCCGTGCCGACGCAGTCGGACGCGGTATCGCCGCCGCCGACGACCACGACATGCTTGCCGCCGGCCAGGATAGGCTCCGAGGGCCAGCCGGTGCTGTCTATGCTCTCGCGGCCCACCCGCTTGTTCTGCTGAACGAGGAAGGGCATGGCATCGTAGACGCCGTGCAGATCGCCGCCGCCGATGCCGGAAGCGCGCGGCGTTTCCGAGCCGCCGCAATAGAGCACCGCATCATACTCGGCGAGCAGGTCGTCGATCTTGACGTCGACGCCGACATTGACGCCGCAACGGAACTCGACCCCTTCGCCGCGCATCTGTTCGACGCGGCGATCGATGAAGTTCTTCTCCATCTTGAAATCCGGGATGCCGTAACGCAGCAGTCCGCCGGGCTTGGCCTCCCGCTCGAACACAACGACATCATGGCCGGCGCGGCCAAGCTGCTGCGCCGCCGACATGCCGGCCGGTCCGGAACCGATCACGGCAACCTTCTTGCCGGTCTTCACCGTTGCCGGCTTCGGCACGATGAAGCCCAGTTCGTAGGCCTTGTCGGCGATCGCCTGCTCGATCGTCTTGATCGAGACCGGAATGTCCTCGAGGTTCAGCGTGCAGGCCTCCTCGCAGGGTGCCGGGCATACCCGACCGGTGAATTCCGGAAAATTGTTGGTCGAATGCAGGTTTGCGATCGCCTCTTTCCAGTTGCCGCTATAGACCAGATCGTTCCAGTCCGGGATCTGGTTGTGGATCGGACAGCCGGTCGGACCATGGCAATAGGGAATGCCGCAGTCCATGCAGCGGGCCGCCTGTTTCTGCACTTCCGGGTCCGACATCGGAATGGTGAATTCGCGGAAATGACGGATGCGATCGGAGGCCGGCTGATACTTCGCGACCTGCCGGTCGATTTCCATAAACCCAGTAACCTTGCCCATTTCGTAATCCTGACTACTTCAAGCTGACGTTACGCGCTCGTGGCGCGCGCAAGAAAGCGTCCCGCACTCAAAAGCCGGGACGCCGACAGATGTCTGTTGCCTCTTATTCTGCCGCGACACCCATGCGCATGCGCTCCATCTCTTCCAGAGCGCGGCGATATTCGACCGGCATGA
>NZ_CFHTCS010000044.1:0-18203 GCF_984369615.1 Martelella sp.
CCACCGGCAATTTCTGGGCCTTCCCGATCGAGCAGGCGACCGCGACGATCACGCTACCGGAGGGCGTGACGCCGACGCGGACGACCTTCTACACCGGTGCCTATGGTTCGCGCGAACAGAATGCCCGGGAAACGACAAACGGCAATGTGGCGACGTTCGAGACCACGGCCCCGCTCGGCCCCAAGGAAGGTCTCTCGGTCGTCGTCGCCGTGCCGAAGGGCGCGATCGACGCGCCGACGACGTCAGAAAGCGCATCGTGGTTTCTGAGCGACTATCGCAATTACTTCATCGGCTTCGGCGGTCTTCTGCTGGTCTTCCTCTATTACCTCCTGTCGTGGCGCAAGGTTGGCCGCGATCCGCCGGCCGGCGTCGTGGTGCCGCGCTGGGACCCGCCGGAGGACCTGTCGCCCGCGCTCGTCTCCTATGTCGAAAACCAGGGCTTCGGCTCCAGCCGGTTTGACGCGATTGCAGCAACGGCGATCGATCTCGCGGTCAAGGGCTTCCTGATCATTGACGAGCCGAAAAAGGGCATGACGCTGAAGCGCACCGACAAGCCCTTCGACCCCGCACTGCCGCCCGGACAGAAGGCTCTCCTGAAGGCGGTGGATGATTCAGGCGGCGTGTTCATCGTCGACAAGGCCCATGGCAAGTCGGTCGCCTCCATGGCAAGCGCCTTCACCTCCGCCATCACGCGGGAGCACAGGGGCGAGTATTTTGTCCGCAATATCGGCTATTCGGTCGGCGGCGTCGCGCTTTCGCTGCTCGCGGGCTTTGCGTTGCTGGTTTTCGGTTTTATCTCGAACGCCGTCATCCCTGTTCTGTTCTTCTCGGTATTCATTTCCGTGTTCATCGCCCTGTTTGCCTCGATGCTCGGCAAGGCGTTCCGTCGGCGCGGGCGCTCGATGTCTTCCGCAATCGGAACACTGGTTGCCGCCGCGTTCATGGGTTTCTTCCTGCTGCAGGCCGTCGGCGGCATGGCGGTCACGCTGCTCAGCGATCATATCGACGCTGCCGATTGGGCTGTGATCGTTGCCTTTGGCGGGATCGTGCTCATCAACCTCGTCTTCTTCTTCATCATGAGCGCGCCCACCACCTCAGGACGCAGGAAGATGGACGAGATCGCGGGGCTCAAGCAATATCTGACCCTTGCCGAGGCAAACCGGATGAACCTTGCGGGCGCGCCGGAAATGTCGCCGCAGCACTTCGAGACGCTGCTGCCCTATGCCGTGGCGCTCGGCGTTGAAAAGCCATGGTCGAAAACCTTCGACGCATGGCTGACGGCGGCAATCGCGGCAGGCACGGCAAGCTATTATTCGCCCTACTGGTATTACGGCGATTTCCGCCACCAGAACCTGTCCGACCAGATCGGCGGCTTCTCCTCCTCCATGGCGTCGGCCATGTCGTCCTCCATGCCGACGCAAAACACCTCGTCCTCCGGCTTTTCGGGCGGCGGCGGTTTCTCCGGCGGCGGCGGCGGCGGCGGCGGCGGGGGCGGCTGGTAGGCCGCTCAGTCCTCGATCTTGACGAAGCTTATCGGAGATGATGTCTGGGGAAAGCCGCCATCGGCCTCATTCTGCCAGCTGAGCGGGAGATGGCCGAAGGATATCCGGTCGCCCTTGACCCAGAGCCGGTCCTTCAACCTGGAGCCGACCTCCGGGAAGGCGTAGGGCGCGCAGGTCTTGCCCGAAACATCGCGCGGCACGCCGGTTTCCCAGTCACCGAGATCGCAGCCGGCGGAGCCGATATTGGCGTTGTAATAGGTCGTCACTTCGGGCAGCAGCAATGTGTAGAGGAACGGACCGGTGCGCTGAACGAAATCGATATGGTTTTCCTGGCGGCTGGCCTCCTCGATAACGCCGCGATATTCGGCCTTCACGGTCGGGACATCGCAGTTGTCATGCGCATAGGATTGCGCGGTAGCCGACAGAACTGCGCCTTCGATCGTCACCTCGGCGATGAGGCCATGACGGTCATTCTTGCCGATCGGCAGGCAGGCCGTCTTGTAGTGGCCCTGCGGCAGCATCGTTTCCGCCTCGGCGGGCGCGGCGGCAAGCGCCATAAGGGCAAGCGCTGACAATGGAAAGGCGATCTTCTTGTTCATGCCGCATGATGAAACCCGAATTCCGACAATTGCGTGGCGCGGCAACGCTTCTGTGCCGTTGGACCTTCCAAAACCTCTATTCCCGGATGACTTTTGCCGCCGGGCTTGCTAACACGCCGTCACCGACATTCAGACCACGATAGAAGCTGTCCCATGCCCGACCTTTTGCTTGAACTCCGTTCCGAAGAGATTCCTGCCCGCATGCAGCGCCAGGCGGCAGGCGAACTGAAGAAGCGCGTCACCGATGCGCTGGTGGATGCGGGTCTGACCTATGAGGGCGCACGCGAATATTTCACCCCGCGCCGGCTCGCACTCGACATTCACGGGCTGACGGCGCGTTCGGCCGATGTGCGCGAGGAGCGCAAGGGCCCGCGCGTCGGTTCGCCGGAAAAGGCGATCGCGGGCTTCCTGCGCGGCGCGGGCCTTGACGATATCTCTGAGGCGAAGATCCAGTCGGACCCGAAGAAGGGCGATTTCTATGTGGCCGTCATCGAAAAGCCCGGTCGTGACGCCGAAGAGATCATCCGCGACGTGATGCCCGGCATCATCCGCAACTTCCCATGGCCAAAGTCGATGCGCTGGGGCGCTGCCTCATCGGAGCCCGGGGCGCTGCGCTGGGTTCGGCCGCTGCAGTCGATCGTCTGCACCTTCGGCACGGAAATCGAGGAAACCCGGGTCATCGATTTCGAGATCGATGGCGTTGTCGCCTCGAATGTCACCTATGGTCACCGTTTCCACGCGCCAGAACCCTTTGAGGTCAGGCGGTTCGCCGATTATGCGGCGGGCCTTGAGAAGGCCTGCGTCATTCTCGATGCCGACCGGCGCAAGGACATCATCCGCGATGACGCCGCCAATCTGGCCTTCGCCAACGGGCTCGACGTGGTCGAGGACGAGGGGCTGCTGGACGAGGTGGCCGGGCTTGTCGAATATCCGCAGGTGCTGCTCGGCGAATTCGAGGAGGCCTTCCTCGAAATTCCCGACGAGATCATCCGGCTGACGATCAAGACCAACCAGAAATGCTTCGTGGTCAGGAAGCATGGCGAGGCGAGCCTCACCAACAAATTCATCCTGATCGCCAATATCGCGGCAAGCGACGGCGGCAAGGAAATCCGATACGGCAATGGCAAGGTCGTGCGCGCGCGCCTCTCCGACGCGCTGCATTTCTGGCACATGGACCAGCGCGACCTGCCGGACCTTGCGACGCTCGAGAAATCGGCCGCGCAGTTCAGCCTCGACCTGAAAAAGCCGCTCGACCAGCGCATGGCCAAGCTCGACGCGCTGAACGTCACCTTCCACGCCAGGCTCGGCAGCCAGGGCGCGCGCGTGGACCGCATCCGCGCGCTGGCGAAGGAACTGGCCCCGATCGTCGGCGCTGATGCGGCCGAGGTCGATCGTGCCGTGGTTCTGGCCAAGGCCGACCTCAGAACCGAGGCCGTCGGCGAATTCCCTGAGCTTCAGGGTGCCATGGGCCGCAAATATGCGCTTCTGCAGGGCGAGAGCGAAGACGTGGCGGCGGCAATCGAGGAGCATTACAAGCCGCTTGGCCCCTCCGACGTCGTGCCGCGGGGCAAGGTCTCGCTGACGGTGGCGCTCGCCGACAAGCTCGACACGCTGACCGGTTTCTGGTCGATCGACGAAAAGCCCACCGGTTCGGGCGACCCCTATGCGCTCCGCCGTGCGGCGCTCGGCGTCATCCGCATCATTCTGGAGCGCGGCGTGCGCCTGCCGCTGCTGTCAGTCTTCGATGATCGCGACCTGCTCTCCTTCTTCCATGACCGCTTCAAGGTCTATCTGCGCGACATGGGCGCGCGTCACGACCTGATCGACGCGGTATTGTCGGCGGATGCGGATGACCTGGAAGTCGTTGCCCGCCGGGTGGAGGCGCTGACGAAATTCCTCGATTCCGAAGATGGCCAAAACCTGCTGGCGGGCGAAAAGCGCGCCGGACAGCTGCTGGCGGCGGAAGAGAAGAAGAAGACGCGGATTGCCGATAAGGTCGATCCGGCGCTCTTTGAAACCGATGCCGAGAAGGCGCTCCATGATGCCATTCTCGCAGCATCGAAGAAGGCGCGGGACGCCTCGAAACGGGAAGACTACCTTGCCGCCATGGAAGCGCTCGCCGCCCTTCGCGCACCCGTTGACGCCTTCTTCGAGGATGTGCTGGTCAATGCCGAGGACGAGGCCGTGCGCGCAAACCGCCTGGCCCTTCTGGCGATGATCCGAGAAGCGACCGGGACTGTCGCCGATTTCTCGAAAATTGCGGGCTGAGGGCCGCCGCCCTCCTCCGGCGCCGCTCAATCATGGCTGATCACATGCCGGACAAAGCGCAGCACCAGATGCAGCGCCAGAAGCAGGGCGCCGACCAGAAGGGCAAGTTGCGCGAGCGGGGTCAGGAGGCTGCCCTCGATATCGCCCGCGACATCGCCATAGTGATAAAGGCCGAAACGGAAGGTCAGGGTGGCAAGGCCGATCACCACCAGCACCAGGCCGGCTAGTTTCATGTTCCGATCTCCCTGAGGCTGACAAGCGCATGTTCGAGATCGGTCTTCCTCGGGACGGCCCGCGGTCATCCGTCCTTCCGATTCTGCAAAAGACCGAAACGCGGAAGACGGCCAATGGCCGCCTTCCGGTATTTTGGTCTTTTTACTCACGTTTTGTGGCGATTTGAGGCCGGAAAGGCCTATCCGCCGTAAAGCGAAACCGAGATGTCCGAAACCTCGGGCGCCTCCTCGATCAGTCCGTTTTCCGCCATGAATGCACCGAACCGCTGGTAGCGCCCGGCATCGAAGGCGGCGGGGCTCTTGCTAAAACGGGCGATGGTATCGGCAAAGGCCGTGCGGTTCAGTTCGTCGTCGAGATCGGGATAGGCCTCGGCGAACAGGCCCCAGGCCTCTTCCGGGTGGTTGGTGATGAAGATCGCCGCGCGCTCCACCGCGTCGAGAAAGCGCAGCAGCCGGTCATCGTCAATGAGTTCGCTGCGGGTCACATAGATCAGCTCGTCATAGACCGGAACGCCGTTTTCCTCTGGAAAGAAGGCCTTGCCCTCCTCGCCCTCGATCGCCATCTGGGTCAGCTCGAAATTGCGGAACGCGCCGATCGTGGCATCGACCTGGCCGGTGAGGAGCGACTGGGTGAGCGCGAAATTGACATTGACCAGCGTGATGTCGTCGCGCGTGAGGCTGGCGCTTGAAAGCATGGCCGAGACGACCGCCTCCTCGATGCCGGCGACCGAAAAGCCGATCTTCCGGCCCTTCAGATCGGCGAGCGACTGGACAGGTCCGTCCGCCATCACCGTCAGCGTGTTGAGCGGCGTCGAGACAAGGGTGCCGAAGCGCTTGATGTCAATGCCGGCGGCGTGGTCGAGATAGAGGTTCGGCTGGTAGTGCACGCCGATATCGGCCCGGCCGGAGGCGACCATGCGCGGCACCATGGACGGATCTGCCGGCGGCACGAGGTCCACGTCGAGCCCCTCGTCGGCGAAATAGCCGTTCGCCTCGGCTATCACCATCGGTGCATGATCCGGGTTCACATACCATTCGAGAATGACGCTGAGCCTGTCATCGGCGGCGGCCAGACCGGGCAGAAGCGTCAGGGCGGCCGCGAGGGCTAGTCTTTTGAGCATTTGATCCTCCTTGGGAAATCGGCGCGGCCGCTCATTGGGCGGGCGACCAGCGGGTGAAAAAGGGCGCGGCGAGATCCACCGCCTTGCGAAACAGAACGGCCTCCAGCGCCAGGATGAACATGGCGGCAAACACCGTATCGCTCTGCATTCGGGCGTTGGCCTGCACCATGACGAAGCCGAGACCGCCAGCAGCGCCCACCCACTCGCCGACGACGGCGCCGAGAGGAGCGAGCGGGGCGGCGATGCGCAGGCCTGAAAAGAGTTGCGGCATGGCGAGCGGCAGACGGATGAGAACCAGAAGCTGCCAGTGTCCTGCACCGTCAAGATGCGCCGCCTTGATGACGGCGCTGTCGGTGCGGGCAAGTCCGTCGGCGAAATTGGAGGCAACGGGAAAGAAGACGATGATCATCGTCATCACCACCTTGGAGGTGATGCCGAAGCCGAACCAGAGCACCAGCATGGGGGCGATGACGAAGACCGGGAACGACTGCAGCACCACGAGCGCCGGCCAGACGAGACGCCCGAAGCGCGGAAAACCGGCGAGCAGGAAGGCGGCGCCCGCGCCGAAGGCCGCGCCGGCGGCAAAGCCGGCGATGATCTCGCGCAGCGTGATGAGGGCGTTCGAGAGGAGGTAGGCATGGCCGGTCCACAGCCTTGCGGCGACGGCAGAGGGCGCGGGCAGGATATAGCGTGGGAGCGCAAACAGCGTGACGACCGCCTGCCAGAGCAGAAGGAGCGCAGCGATCACCATCAGGGATTTCAAAACGGCGAAAAGGCTTTGCCTCAAGTCCCCTCTCCCCGGCGCGGCCGGGCAGCGGACGTAACAAAACAGGCTGATTTTATGGGCGTATCGCTCAATACCAAACTCCGTTCCTACGCCGGCATGACCCGGATCAGGTTCAAGGGTTCGGCCAGAGCCATCTCAGCATCTTCGCAAAGAAGATCGCACCCCTCGGATGGGCTTATCTATGCCTGCGCAGAACGGTCCGGTCAAGGGGCGCTGACGCAGCTTCCGGCCGCCGAAAGGGAATAGAGTTGACAAGCAGGGCGGTTTTCATCTTCAAGTTGTCATGAAGGCATGGCTACAGACGGAATTTTCAGCTAGCGTTCACAAAAAAAGGCTAAGGGTCAGGGACAGAAAGACACTGACCGGCGCACCGGCACCCGGCTGCGCCCGAAATGCGGAGGAAACCCAATGCTTATCGCCATCGTCATCGTGGCGGCACTGTTCGGCATGCTCTTCGGCTTTGACCAGGGCGTGATTTCCGGCGCTTTGCCGTTCATCAAACAGGACTTCACCATCACGCCCTTCATGGAAGGCGTGATTACCTCGGCCGTGCCGCTCGGCGCGGTGGCGGGCACGCTGCTCGCCATGGTCACCACCGACCGCTACGGCCGAAAGCCGATGCTGATCCTCGGCGCCGTGATCTTTCTCGTCGGCTCGCTGATTTCCGCCTTCGCCTTCAACCAGTATGTGCTGACGCTGGCCCGCCTTCTGATCGGCGTCGGCATCGGCGCATCGGCCATGACCGCCCCGATGTTCCTGGCGGAAGTGGCGCCGGCGCGCATTCGCGGCACCATCGTCTCGGCCTTCCAGCTGATGATCACGATCGGCATCATGATTTCCTACATGTCGGACGCGGCCTTCGGCGGCACCGGCGACTGGCGCTGGATGATCGGTGTCGGCGTCTTCCCCTCGATCATCGCCCTTGTCGGCATCCTGCTCTCGCCGGAGACGCCGCGCTGGCTGACGCTGAATTCGAACGCCGACAAGGCGCGCGACATCATCGCCAGGCTGCAGCCGGAATCCTCCGATGCCGAGATCGACGAGATCATCACCGAGATCAAGGAAAGCGCGAAGGACGAGGAAGCCGCCCCTGCCTGGAGCACCTTCCTGAAGAAGGGCATCCTGCCGGTCACGAGCTTCGCCATGATCGTGTTCGTGCTGCAACAGCTCTCCGGCATCAACGCGATCATCTATTACGCCCCGGAAATCTTCAAAAGCGCAGGTTTCTCTGGCACCACGACCCAGCTTCTGGCAACCGTCGGCATCGGCGTGGTCAACGTGGCGCTGACGATCGTCGCCATGTATCTGGTGGAATCCATGGGTCGGCGCAAACTGCTGATCCTGGGCTTTTTCGGCACCGCGGCCTCGATGGCGCTTGTGACCGTCGCGACCATGATGAACATCGCCGCGACCCCCTATCTGGCCATGATCGGGATCTTTGCCTTCATTGCCTTTTTCGCCGTCAGCCTCGGCCCTTTGCCCTGGCTCTACATGGCGGAACTCTTCCCGCTCCGGCTGCGTCCGCGCGGCATGGCGCTGGCATCGATCGCCAACTGGTTCTTCAACTTCGTCGTCGCCCTGCTCTTTCCCGAGCTTCTGGCCGGCATCGGCATCGTCGGCACCTTCGCAATCTTCACCGGCTTCTGCGTGATCGGCATCTTCTACGCCATCGCGGTCGCGCCTGAGACCAAGGGCGTCACCCTCGAGGAGATCGAGCAGCGCACCGTCGCAGCGGGCTGATTCGCCCGCATCGCCTGAAACAGACGGCCCGCCGCAAGCGGGCCGTTTTGCGTGGAGCCGCCAAATTGCCTAAGACTAATGGCTGCATTGTCGCCGATGGACAATCGGCGCCAAACAGACGAAAACGGCGTTGGCATTGAAGCGGGAGGAGACGTCATGCTCGAGCACAAGGTGCGCACCCACAAATCATCGGAAAACCTCAAACGCGAAGACCAGCTTGCCTGGAAGATCGCCGCGGTCGCGACGGACCCCGTGGCGCTCGACGATGACGTGGTGGAGATGATCGGTAACCGGATCATCGACAACGCCGCCGTGGCCGCCGCCTCCATTGCCCGCAGGCCGGCCGTCAGCGCCCGCGCGCAGGCAACCGCCCATCCGTTTTCGCCCGGCGCGACCATCTTCGGCCTTGCCGCGAACAAGCGCTTCTCGCCGGAATGGGCCGCCTGGGCCAATGGCGTCGCCGTGCGCGAGCTCGACTATCACGACACCTTCCTTGCGGCCGACTATTCCCATCCCGGCGACAATATTCCGCCGATCCTGGCCGTCGCCCAGCATTGCGGGCTTTCCGGCGAGGCGCTCGCGCGCGGTATTGCAACCGGTTACGAAATCCAGGTCGATCTCGTCCGCGGCATCTGCCTGCATGAGCACAAGATCGACCATATCGCCCATCTGGGACCGTCGGCGGCCGCCGGCATCGGCACCGCGCTCGGGCTTGATACGGAGACGATCTACCAGGCCGTTCAGCAGGCGCTGCATGTGACGACCACGACGCGCCAGTCGCGCAAGGGCGAGATCTCGAGCTGGAAGGCCTATGCGCCCGCCTTTGCCGGCAAGATGGCGGTCGAGGCCGTTGACCGGGTGATGCGCGGCGAAGGCGCGCCGTCTCCGGCCTGGGAGGGCGAGGACGGCTTCATCGCCTATCTGCTTTCCGGCCCGACGGCCGAATATACCGTGCCGCTGCCGGAAAAGGGCGAACCAAAACGCGCCATCATGGACACCTATACCAAGGAACATTCGGCCGAATACCAGAGCCAGGCGCTGATCGACCTTGCCCGCCGCATGGGCCCCGCGATCGGCGATCTGTCGAAGGTGAAGTCGATCCTGATCGAAACCAGCCACCACACCCATTACGTCATCGGCACAGGCGCCAACGATCCGCAGAAGATGGACCCGAGCGCCAGCCGCGAGACGCTCGACCACTCGATCATGTACATCTTCGCCGTGGCGCTGGAAGACGGCGGCTGGCACCATGAGCGCTCCTATGCGCCCGAACGCGCCAAACGCCCGGAGACCGTTGCGCTGTGGCACAAGATCACCACGGCGGAGAACCCGGAATGGACGCGGCGCTATCACAGCCACGACCCGGCTGAGAAGGCTTTCGGCGGCCATGTGATCGTCACCATGGAGGACGGACGGATCATCGAGGACCAGCTCGCCGTCGCCGATGCCAATCCGCTCGGAAACCGACCCTTCTCGCGGCCGGACTATGTGAAGAAATTCCGCATGCTGGCCCACGGCGTGGTGGCGGCCGGCGAACAGGACCGCTTCCTCGCAACCGTCGAGCGACTGACCTCGCTCGCGCCGGAGGAGCTTTTCGGGCTGAATTTCGTCGTCTCGCCCGACGAGCTCGGCGCGCCGGCAAGGACCGGCATTTTCGACTGGAAATGAGAACAGAGCCGCAGCGCCGGCCTTTGAGGAGGGCCGACGCCGCGCGGCGCATGATCGGGAGGAGAGATCATGACTGAAGCAAGGAAACCGAAGAAATCCGTGGCGCTTTCCGGCGTCGTCGCCGGCAATACGGCGCTTTGCTCCGTCGGCCAGAGCGGCAACGACCTGCACTACCGCGGCTATGACATTCTCGATATTGCCGGCACCTGCGAGTTCGAGGAAATCGCCTACCTTCTGGTCTACGGCGCGCTGCCGGACGCCGCGACGCTTACCGCCTACAAGGCCAAGCTTTCCGCTCTTCGCGGCTTGCCGTCAGCCGTGCGCGGGGCGCTGGAGCTTTTGCCGGCGGCCACCCACCCGATGGATGTGATGCGCACCGGCGCTTCCGTGCTCGGCTGCGTGCTGCCGGAGGCCGCCGACCACAACAAGGCGGGCGCGCGCGATATCGCCGACCGGCTGATGGCCTCGATCGGCTCGACGCTCATCTACTGGTATCACTTTTCCCATAATGGCCGGCGGATCGATGTCGAGACCGATGACGCCTCGATCGGCGGGCACTTCCTGCATCTTCTCCACGGCAAGGCGCCGAGCGAAAGCCATGTGAGAGCGATGCACACCTCGCTCATTCTCTATGCCGAGCACGAGTTCAACGCCTCGACCTTCACCGCCCGCTCGATCACCGGCACCGGCACGGATTTCTACTCCGCAGTCTGCGGCGCGATCGGGGCGTTGCGCGGGCCGAAACACGGCGGCGCCAACGAGTTCGCCTTCGAGATCCAGAAGCGCTACGACACGGCTGAGGAGGCCGATGCCGATATCCGCGAAAGGGTGGCGCAAAAACAGGTGATCATCGGCTTCGGCCATCCGGTCTATACGGTTTCCGATCCGCGCAACAAGGTGATCAAGCAGGTTGCCCGGGAGCTCTCTGAAGAAGCCGGATCGATGAAGATGTTCGACATCGCCGAACGGATCGAAGCCACCATGGCGGATGCGCGCAACATGTTCCCCAATCTCGACTGGTTCTCGGCCGTTTCCTATCACATGATGGGCGTGCCGACGGCGATGTTCACGCCGCTCTTCGTGATTGCCCGCATGGCCGGCTGGGCGGCCCACATCATCGAACAGCGCGAGGACGGCAAGATCATCCGACCCGCCGCCAATTACATCGGTCCGGACAACCGGCCCTTCGTGCCCATGAATGAGCGAGCCTGACAGGATTATTGCCATGCCCTATCTGATTTCCGCCGATCTTCCGCAAGAGCCCGCAGGCCTGCGCCTCCGCCGCCAGGTGGAAGCGGGCGGCATCGTCACCATGCCCGGCGTGCACAACGGCATGGCAGCCCTTCAGGCGAGGAAGGCCGGCTTTGACGCGCTCTATCTCTCCGGCGCGGCGATGACGGCCTCGATGGGTATTCCCGATCTCGGGATGATCACGGTGGACGAGGTTGCCTTCTTCATCCGCCAGATCACCCGCGCCAGCGGGTTGCCGCTTCTGGTGGACGGCGACACCGGCTATGGCGAGGCGCTGAACGTGATGCACATGGTTCGCACCTTCGAGGATGCGGGCGCGGCCGGCGTCCATATCGAGGACCAGCTGTTGCCGAAGAAATGCGGCCATCTGAACGACAAGAAGCTTGCCGACCCGCATGACATGGCCGCCAAGATCGCCGCCGCCGCCAAGGCCCGCCGCAATCTCTACATCATCGCCCGCACGGATGCGGCGGCGAGCGAGGGGATCGACGGCGCGGTGGCGCGGGCGAAACTCTTCATGGAAGCCGGGGCCGACGCGATCTTCCCCGAGGCGCTGACCACTGTCGACATGTTCCGCGAGTTTGCCGCCCGCATGGAGGGCGTGCCGCTTCTCGCCAACATGACCGAGTTCGGCCGCACGCCCTATTTGACGGCGTCCGAATTCGAGGCGATGGGCTACCGCATGGTGATCTTCCCGGTTTCCTCGTTGCGGGTTGCCAACAAGGCGCAGGAGCGACTGTTTTCGACGCTGAAGGAAACCGGTTCGACCAAGGGGATGCTCGAAGACATGCAGACCCGCGCCGAGCTTTACGAGACCATCGACCTCGCGGCTTACGAAAAGCTCGATGCCTCGATCGTCGCGACGGTGCTGCCGACGATGGACAAGGAATAGGGCGAAGGCGCTGTGTTTGGCACAGCCTTGCGCCCGGTCCCCGTCAGCCAGGCCTTGCCGACGGCGCGAACTGGGCGACAAGCGTGTGCATGTCGCCGGGATAGGTGAGATAGACCTGGGTGATCGAGCCCGAGGCGTTCCAGGTGCGCCTTTCGATGACGAGGCAGGGCGCGCCCTCGGCAAGGTCGAGGATATCGGCCGCATCACGGTCCGCGCCGGTGGCGCGAATGCGATGTTCGGCGGCGCTCCACGGCACCTGTTCCAAGAGCCATGTGCCCGGCGGGTTACGCGCGAAATCCGTCTCCCGCGCCTGCGGCACCTCTTCAAGGCTGACCAGCCGGTCTTCAAGACAGAATGGTCGGCGGCCGGCGGTGTGCAGCCCCTTCAGGCTCAACACCCTGCCCGGCCGAGCAAGGCGGAGCCGTTTCCGGTCGCCTTCATCCGCCATCCGTTCTTCGCGTTCGATCAGCCGGAAATCGTAAGCCAGCCCGAGCGCCCGCACCTCCCGCTCCAGCTGGTGGATTTCGAGAACGGCGGAAAGCACTTCCGGCTGGCGCACATAGGAGCCGGACTTGCGGCGACGCTCGATCAGGCCCTTCTTGACGAGTTCCGACAGCGCCTTGTTCACGGTCATGCGCGAACAGCCATATTCGGCGGTCAGCTCGTGCTCGAAGGGAATGCGCGTGCCCGGCGGCCATTCCCCTGAAACAATCCGGTTTTCCACATCCCGCTGGATGCGGGAGTGAAGCGCCAAAGGCTTGGTCGGCTCCTTGCTGGAAGCGCGCGCAGGTGTCTCGTCAGGCATGGCGTCCTTCTCAACCCCGGCTGACGGCGGCAACCACCTCGGCGCGGATTTCCTCGGTCAGTTTCATGCGAAGCCGGGCAAATTCGGGATCGGCCTTCAGGTGATAGTCGCGCGGATGCGGGAAATCGACCGGGGTGATCGACGAAATCCGACCGGGCCGCGCCGACATGGTGACAACGCGGGACGCCATGAACACGGATTCCTCGATATCGTGGGTGACGAAGATCACCGTCTTCTTCTCCCGCTCCCAGATACCGAGCAGCAATTCCTGCATCAGTCCGCGCGTCTGGTTGTCGAGCGCGCCGAAAGGCTCGTCGAGGAGCAGGATTTTCGGATCGTTGGCAAGGGCGCGGGCGATCGCCGTGCGCTGCTGCATGCCGCCGGAAAGCTGCTTGGGCCAGTGTTCGGCAAAGCCCGTCAGTCCGACCCGATCGAGGTAAAGATCGACGATCTCGCTGAGTTCCTTGTCACGCACACCCTTTTCGCGCAGCCCGAAGCCGACATTCTCG
The DNA here is from genome assembly GCF_984369615.1 of Martelella sp. Lineage (NCBI taxonomy): Bacteria > Pseudomonadati > Pseudomonadota > Alphaproteobacteria > Hyphomicrobiales > Aurantimonadaceae > Martelella > Martelella sp. Next base: position 13,376 of record NZ_CFHTCS010000044.1, read on the forward strand.
CGGATGGTCAGCCAAGGGAAGAGGGTATAGGACTGGAACACCATGCCGCGGTCGGCCCCGGGGCCCTTGACCGCCTTGCCCTCGAGCAGAACCGCGCCGGTGGTCGGCCTGTCAAGCCCGGCGACGATGCGCAGGAGCGTGGACTTGCCGCAGCCGGACGGACCCAGAATGGTGACGAAGTCGTTCTTTTCCAGAGTCAGATCGGTCGGCGCGAGCGCTTCGATGGGCGCGCCGCCCTTGCGGCCGGGAAAGACGCGCGAGACGCCCCTGATTTCAAGTTCCGGCGCGCTCATGCGAACCTCCAGGCGAACAGAACGCGATTGACCATCTTGAAGGCGAAGTCCGAGATTAGGCCGATCACGCCGATGACGATGATGCCGAAGATGATCTGTCCTGTCGCCATCAGCGCCTGCGAATTGATGATCATATAGCCGATGCCTGATGACGCGCCGATCAGCTCGGCGACGATCACATAGGTCCAGGCCCAGCCGAGCACGAGGCGCAGCGTCTCGGCGATATCAGGCGCTGACGCCGGCAGCAGCACGCGCCGGACGATGCCGTGATGGGAAGCGCCGAGCGTATAGGCCGCTTCCACGAGGTCGCGCCGCGTATTGGCGACATAGACGGCGACCATGAGGATGATCTGGAATACCGCGCCGATGAAGATGACGAGCAGCTTCTGCATTTCGCCGATGCCGGCCCAGAGGATCAGGAGCGGGACGAAGGCGGAGGCCGGCAGATAGCGGGCGAAGGACACGAAAGGCTCCAGCAGCGCCTCGATCGGCTTGTAGGCGCCCATGGCGATGCCGAGCGGCACGGCGATGACGGAGGCCAGCACGAAACCGCCGACCACGCGCCAGACGGTGATGCCGATATCGCCCAGAAAGCCGCGCTTCGACAAGAGCCACCAGCCATCCTGCAGCATGGTGATCGGGTCTGCGAGAAAGGTCTTGGAGACAAAGCCGCCAAAGGTCGCAAACGACCAGCCGGCAAAGAAGATCGCGAAAAACAGGATGCCCAGCGACAGGCGCAGCGTCGGGCTGATCGGCTCAAGCGGTTTCATTGGGTCTCCGTCGGATGGCGCAAATTTAGGGTCGGTCGTCGTGAACTCGATGGGATTTGCCGCCACCTCCCACCAATCTCCCCCTTGAGGGGGAGATGTCGCGAAAGCGACAGAGAGGGGTAGAGGGCGCAAGCCCTGTAAGCCGCAATCTCCGTGCCTTCGGATAGGGTTTACCACCCTCTGCCCCTGTCGGGGCATCACCCCCTCAAGGGAAGAGATCGAATGGGGGCGTTTCGTGTTACTCCTGGATAAACGACGGATCGGCGAGCGTTGACAGGTCCGGGATCTCGCGGATCACGCCGGCATCGAGCAGAAGCTCGGCTGCATCAGCGGAGAAGTCGTTGAACTCGCCGCCGAAGAAGGCGATCGCCGCATCGCGGTCCTGCCATTCGAGATACTGCGCCGAGCCGGCGAACTGTTCTGCCGACTGGTTCACATCCGCGCCCATGATGCCATAGGCCTCTTCCGGGCTTTCGGCGATCATGTCGAGCGCCTCGTAATAGGAGGTGGCGAGCGCCTTGGCCGCTTCCGGATTTTCTTCCAGGAAGGCCGGCGTGCAGCCGAACGTGTCCATCACGGCCGGATAATCGAGCGTGGTGGCGATGATCTTGCCGGCGTCGGGCGCTTCGCGGACAGACGAAAGATAGGGCTCATAGGTCATCGCCGCGTCGTTCTGGCCGGCGATGAACGCCTGCGCGGCAGGGCCCGGCTCGAGATTGACGACCCTGACGTCATCCATCGTCATGCCGTTTTCCTTGAGGATCCAGGCGAGGTAGAAATAGGGCGAGGTGCCCGGTGCGGAGGCCGCAACCGTCTTGCCCTTGAGGTCCGTGATCGATTCAATGTCCGAACGCACGACCATGCCGTCTGCGCCGTGGGACTTGTCGAGCTGGAAAATCTGCGTGGTCGGAACGCCGGCGGCGGCCCAGACAATCCAGGTCTCAACCGTGGTGGCGGCGCACTGGATATCGCCGGAGGCGAGCGCCAGATGGCGGCTTGCCTGCGGGATCTTGACCAGATCGACATCGAGCCCGTTCTTTTCAAAGATACCGGCTTCCTTGGCGAGCGTCAGCGGCGCGAAACCGGTCCAGCCGGAAAGGCCGACGGCGACCTTGGTCTCCTGCGCCTGAGCGCCGGTAGCGAGAGCTGAAACGGCGATTGCAGTGGCTGCAAGCCAATTTAAAGTCATGTTGGAACCCCTCTTTGCTTTATTTTGAGCAGTTTTACTGATTGCTATTTCGATGGGCATATTAGTCAGGCGCCGCATAATTTGTCTAGACAAAATATGCGGCGTCCAGCCGGCCGGCATATTGAAAAACGTCGGGTTGGCGCATGTCACCGGATCTGCTTGGCGAGCGCAGGCCACTCGGACAGGAAGACGTCGCGTGCACGAAGCCCGGGAGACCCCTTCATTCGCTCGCGCGTCTGTGTCAGCCGAACGAAGACCAGCAATTGGTCGCCTTTTTCAACCCACCCCATATACCAGCCCCAGCCGTGCGCATAGTCGAAACTGCGATCCGCCCTGCGAGGATAGGCGGCGCCCGTTTTTCCGTGCACCAGCCAGTCGCCGGCCTGCCGGGTTTCGACAATGGCCCGCGTTTGGACCATGGCATCTTCGCGCACCGGCAAGGCGCCAAGAACGAGCGCGCGCAGGAAACGCGCCTGCTCAACGGGCGAAACCTGAAGCGAGGATGATATCCATGCCCGATCAAGCCCGTTGTCAAAACCCGCATCGCCGGAAAAATCGGCATTTCCGTATCCGAAGGATTGCGCATAGGCCGTCAGCGCCTCGGCGCCGAGCGCATGGGTGATCCGCTGGGAATACCAGACGACGGAATAGCGCAGCCAGTCCGCCGGATTGGTATCGCGCCGCCAGTTCGCCCCGCCCCAATCGGGGTCGCCGTCGTGATAGGCCAGAACGGGATGCGCGGCGTCTTTCAGAAATCCGGCATCAAAGCCCATCACCGCCAGTGGCACCTTGAAGGTGGAAGCTGGCGTGACGCGCGTCTGGCAATCGCCGTCCTCCACCAGCACGGCACCCGTCGTCGCCTCGGCAACGAGCGTGCAGAGCGTTTCGGCAAGGGCAGCCCTTGCCGGTATTCCGATGGCAAACGAAACGAGGATAGCGGCTAACCAGCGCATGAAATTCTTCCCGACGTCCATTGGGGATGAGCGGCCACACCAGAAGCGCAGCCGCTCATCCCAATGCCCGGTTCGGGTAAAGATTTGCGAAACGCCGGTCGCCTTCACCCGTCAATTGCCCAGAATGCCCGGCAGGCGCAAGTCATTTTCCTTCGCGCATTCGATGGCGATGTCATAACCGGCATCCGCATGGCGCATGACACCGGTGGCCGGGTCGTTCCAGAGCACGCGGCCGATGCGCCTTGCCGCGTCATCGGAACCGTCACAGCAAATCACCATGCCGGCATGCTGGGAGAATCCCATGCCGACGCCGCCGCCATGATGCAGCGACACCCATGTGGCGCCCGATGCGGTGTTGAGCAGGGCGTTCAACAACGGCCAGTCGGAAACGGCATCCGAGCCGTCCTGCATGGCTTCCGTCTCGCGGTTCGGCGACGCGACGGAACCGGAATCGAGATGATCGCGGCCGATCACGATCGGGGCCTTGAGTTCGCCGTTCTTCACCATTTCGTTGAAGGCAAGGCCAAGCCGATGGCGGTCGCCAAGCCCGACCCAGCAGATGCGCGCCGGCAGTCCCTGGAAATGGATGCGCTCCCGGGCCATGTCGAGCCAGTTGTGCAGGTGGGTGTTGTCCGGCAGCAGTTCCTTGACCTTCTGATCGGTCTTGTAGATGTCCTCCGGATCGCCGGAAAGGGCGGCCCAGCGGAACGGGCCGATGCCCTTGCAGAACAGCGGACGGATATAGGCCGGGACAAAGCCGGGGAAATCAAAGGCGCGATCGCAGCCCTCTTCCTTGGCCATCTGGCGGATATTGTTGCCGTAATCGACCGTCGGTATGCCCTTGTCCCAGAAGGCGAGCATCGCCTCCACATGGATGCGCATCGAGGCCCGCGCGGCCTTTTCGACCGCTTTCGGATCGCGCTCGGCCTTGTCGCGCCATTCGCCAAGGCTCCAGCCGGCGGGGAGATAGCCATTGACCGGATCATGCGCCGAGGTCTGGTCGGTGACGATATCCGGGCGGAGGCCGCGCTTCACCAGTTCCGGCAGGATTTCCGCCGTGTTGCCGAGAAGGCCGACGGATTTCGCCTCGCCCGCTTTCGTCCAGGCGTCGATCATGGCAAGCGCCTCATCCAGCGTCTCGGCCTTTTCGTCGACATAGCCGGTGCGCAGACGGAAATCGATGCGGGTCGGGTCGCATTCCACGGCGAGGCAACAGGCGCCCGCCATGACGGCGGCAAGCGGCTGCGCGCCGCCCATGCCGCCGAGACCGCCGGTGAGGATCCACTTGCCCGAAAGATCGCCGTTGTAATGCTGGCGGCCGGCCTCCACGAAGGTCTCGTAGGTGCCCTGCACGATGCCCTGCGCCCCGATATAGATCCACGACCCGGCCGTCATCTGGCCGTACATCATCAGGCCCTTCTTATCGAGTTCGTGGAAGTGGTCCCAGTTGGCCCAGTGCGGCACGAGGTTGGAGTTGGCGATCAGCACGCGCGGCGCATCCGCATGGGTGCGGAACACGCCGACGGGCTTGCCGGACTGCACCAGCAGCGTCTCGTCGTCCTCCAGCGTCTTCAGCGTCTCGACGATTTTGTCGAAATCGCCCCAGGTGCGCGCCGCGCGGCC
>NZ_CFHTCS010000045.1:0-18156 GCF_984369615.1 Martelella sp.
TCTTTGCCGTCCACGTCGAGTGTGGAACGACATTCAAAACTGTCGAGTGATTTAGCCACGGATAAAACCCCGCTCATTCTGATTGGCCAAGACTAGCCGTGCGAACGCCTATGTACTTACGACATCAGGATGCGGGTGCGACCATTTCCGCTGTCCGCACGTGAGGCCGAAAGACCTCAAGTTCGGCACAAGGATGTGTTTCACGCCGGCCGCTGGCGTGGTTGCGCATTGTATAGATAATTTCTAAGAAAGGTGCCAGATAAACAATGGTTGAAATTTAAATTTTTTTTAGCAACCGGCAAGTTATGCGGGCTGCCGTGTCCGGCGAAGGGGAGCAGATGGCTTTGCGCATAGAGGCTGCAGGCCTTTCGGTCAGCCGGGGCGACATGCTGATTTTCAGCAATTTGTCGCTTACGCTGTCCGCCGGCCAGAGCATGGTCTTCACCGGGGCAAACGGCGCGGGCAAATCGACGGCATTGCGCGCGCTTCTGGGCCTTGCCGGAAAGGCCGACGGCCATGCCCATTTCATCGGCGATGACGAAAACGCGGTGCCGCTCGCCTTTGCCGCCCATTATCTCGCGCACCAGAACGCCATGAAGCCGGAGTTGACCGCGCGTGAAAATCTGGCCGTCTGGAAACGGATTCTGGGGGATTTTGAAGGGAGCGCGGGCTTGGGCCCGGAGGAGGCCGCCGAGGCTGTCGGCCTTGAAGGCGTGCTCGATCTTCCCTTTGCATACCTCTCGGCGGGCCAGAAGCGCCGCATCGCCTTCGCCCGTCTTCTGGTTGTCTATCGCCCGGTCTGGTTGCTGGACGAGCCGACGGCCGCCCTCGACAAGGCTGCCAGGGAGACGGTCGCCAGACTGATGAACAGGCACCTTGGCGACGGCGGCATCATCATTGCCGCAACCCATGAGCCGCTCGGCCTTGAGGCCGCCGAGGCGATGGAGTTCACCGGCCCCACGCGCCTTGTCGCAGACCCTTTCATGGCGGAGGCGTTCTAGACCATGGGCGCGCTTTTCCGCCGCGATGTGATCCTTTCCTTGCGAGCCGGCGGCGGCGCGCTGGTCGGGCTCCTGTTCTTTCTCTGCGTGGTGGCGACGGTGCCGTTCGGCGTTGGCCCCGATCTGGCGCTGCTTGCGCGCATCGGCCCGGCCATGGTCTGGATCGCGGTGCTCCTGTCGACGCTGATCGGGCTCGACCGGCTGTTTCGCGCCGAGCGGGACGACGGCTCGCTCGACCTTCTGAAGATGCAGGACGAGCCGCTGGTGCTGATCGTGCTGGTCAAATGCCTGGCCCACTGGACCGCCTATGTGCTGCCGCTCGTCATCCTTTCGCCCGTCATGGGGCTTTTGATGAATGTCGGCCCGGCAGGCCTTGGCGCTGCCTTCATCACGCTGCTTGCCGGCTCGCCCGCCATCACCTTCATCGGCGCGGCGGGGGCTGCGATTGCCGTCTCGCTGCCGCGCGGCGGGCTTCTGGTGCCGATCCTGATCCTGCCGCTCGCGATCCCCGTGCTGATCTTCGGCGTCGGCGCAAGCTATGCGGCGACATCGGAGATCGAGGCCTTCCTGCCGCCCTTTCTCATTCTTGTCGCGCTCACGCTTTTTTTTGCCGTCGTCGGTCCGCTCGCAGCCAGCCTGGCCTTGCGTCAGGGCGATGATTGAGCGAAACCCTTTAGGGAATGCGGAGGACGGATTTGAACGAGATGAAGCCAAAGACGGGATTGATTGCAGGGCTTGCGAACCCGACGCGGTTTCTCACGCTCGTCGGCCGCCTCCTGCCGTTCATGATCGCGATCACGCTCGTCCTCTTCGCCGTCGGGCTTTATCTTTCCCTGACGTCGGAAGGGGATTACCAGCAGGGCAATACGGTGCGGATCATGTATATCCATGTGCCCGCCGCCTGGCTTTCGATGATGTGCTATATGGTGATGGCGGCGGCAGCGCTCGGCACGCTCGTCTGGCGCCATCCGCTGGCCGATGTCGCCCACAAGGCGGCAGCTCCCATTGGCGCGGCTTTCACCTTCCTCGCGCTTCTGACCGGTTCGCTCTGGGGCAAGCCCATGTGGGGCGCGTGGTGGGTTTGGGACGCGCGGCTTACCTCGGTCTTCATCCTTTTTCTCATGTATCTCGGCATCATCGCGCTGAACCGCGCCGTCGACGAACCGCAGCGCGCGGCCCGGCTATCGGCCATTCTGATTCTCATCGGCGTCATCAATATTCCGATCATCAAATTCTCCGTCGACTGGTGGAATACGCTGCACCAGCCGGCAAGCGTGATCCGGCTCGACGGGCCGACGATCGATCCCGTTTTCCTGTGGCCGCTCGCCGTCATGGCGCTGGCCTATACTTTCGCCTTCTTCACCATGCACCTTGCCGCCATGCGCAACGAGATCTATCGCCGCCGTGTCGCCGCCATGCGCCGCATCGCGGCGAGCCGGGCGGAGGCGGCGGCGCGTCCGCAGCCGAAGGAGCAGGAATGAGTCACTTCTTCTTCATAGCCGCGGCCTATGGCGCGACGGCGGTCGTCTTTGCCGGGCTCGTCGCCTGGTTGGTTCTGGATGGCCGGGCCCGCAGGCGCGAACTTGCGGCCCTCGAGAAGGCCGGCGCAAGACGGCGCGGCGCAGGTACGGGCGCATGAGCAAAGAAGAAGAGGCTATGCAGGGCGCGGGCAGACGGCGCTATCTGGCGGCGGCCGTGCCGCTGATCGTGGTCGCCGCGCTTTTTGCCGTCTTCGGCTGGCAGATACTGTCCGGACGCGACCCCCAGGAGATCCCGTCCGTGCTCATTGGCAAGAAAGCTCCCGCGCTTGATCTGCCGCCGCTTGAGGGCAGCAACCGCCCGGCGCTCACCGATGCGGAGATTGCCGGCAAGTTCACCCTCGTCAACGTGTTCGCCTCCTGGTGCGTGCCCTGCCGGCAGGAACATCCGTTTCTGATGAAGCTTGCCGAAGACCCGGCGATCAACGTCGTCGGCATCAACTACAAGGACAACCCGGACAATGCGTTGCGGTTTCTCGGCCAACTCGGCAATCCTTACGCCGCGATCGGCGTCGACCGGAGCGGGGCCGCAGCCATCGACTGGGGCGTCTACGGCATTCCCGAAACCTTTGTCGTCGGGCCCGACGGCACGATCATTTTCAAGAAGGTCGGCCCGATCGATTCTACCTCCTATGAACGGGAAATCCTCCCCGTCATCAATCGCTCGATCGGCCCGGCTTCGCGGCTGATGAACTGATATCAAGGACGGCTGAAACCAAAAGCCCGGGCCTGCGTTTGGCAGACCCAGGCTTTCTTGATTTGAGGCTGAGGCGTGTCAGCCCTGTTTCTGGCTCTGGCGCTCCTTGGCGCGATCATCCATCAGCTCGTACCACATGGCGTTGAGCACTGCGAACAGTGCTGCAAGCGGCAGACCGAGGATCCAAGCGAAATACCACATTTGAAACTCCTTGTGTTTCGGTGGGGCGGGCCGCGCCGTTCAAGAGATGCGGCCCTGCCTCGGTGATCAGTAGGCGTGTCCGCCGCCGTTGATGTCCTTGTCGGTCACCTTGCCCCACATGATGTGGAAGACCCACGACGTGTAGGCGAGGATGAGCGGCACGAAAATGAGGGCACAGATCAGCATGATGAACAGCGTCAGGTGGCTCGACGATGAATCCCAGGCCGTCAGGCTTGCAGCGGGCTGCTCCGACGACGGCAGGATGAAGGGGAACATCGCCACGCCGGGCGTGGCGACGACACCGAAGACCGACGCCGCGGACGACAGCATGGCAAGCGCCGGCTTGTTGCCCTTCAGACCGATGAAGGCGCCGATCGCGCCGAGGAAGCCGAGCGCGGGCGCCAGCATCATCCACGGATAGCGTCCGTAGTTGACGAACCAGGCGCCCTGTTCACGGGCAACGTCGTTGAGGAGCGGGTTCGAAGGCCCTGCGGCGTCAACGGCGCCGGTATAGGCGTAGCCGTCAATGCCGTAATAGAGCCAGACGCCGGCGAGCGCGAACAGCACGATCAGCGCGATCGCGGAGACCGAGCCATAGGCGCGGGCGCGGTCGTTGATCGGGCCTTCGGTTTTCGTCGACAGGTAGGCCGCGCCGTGCATGACGAGCATGGCGACGCAGACGAGGCCTGCCAGCAGCGCGAAGGGGTTCAAAAGGCCGAAGAACGAACCGTCGTAGAAGATGCGAAGGTCGTCATCGAGCCGGAAGGGAACGCCCTGCAGCACATTGCCGAGCGCCACGCCGAAGATCAGCGTCGGCACGAAGCCGCCGATGAACAGCATCCAGTCCCAGGTATTGCGCCAGGTGGCGCTTTCGCGCTTGGAGCGATACTTGAAGCCGACCGGGCGCAGGATGAGCGCGAACAGGATCGCGAACATCGCCAGGTAGAAGCCCGAGAAGGATACGGCGTAGATTGCCGGCCAGGCGGCGAAGATCGCGCCGCCGCCGAGGATGAGCCAGACCTGGTTGCCTTCCCAGACCGGGCCGACCGTGTTGACGACGATGCGGCGCTCGGTGTCGCCCTTGGCGACGAAAGGCAGAAGCGTTGCCGTGCCGAGGTCGAAGCCGTCCATGATGGCGAAGCCGATCAGCAGGACGCCGAGCAGCAGCCACCAGATCACGCGGAGGACTTCGTAGGAGATGAGATCGTGTAGTACCATGATGATTTACTCCGCGGGTGTCATGGTGCCCTGGACGCGGCGGAAGCCGAGCACAGGCATCTCGGGTCCGTTGTCAGGCTGCGGTCCCTTGCGGATCGCGGCGAGCATCAAGCCCATTTCGATGATGAACAGCACCGTATAGATGGCGACGAAGCCGGCGAGCGTCAGAAGCAGCGTGCCCGCCCCGAGGCTCGAGACCGCAAGCGCGGTCGGCAGGATGCCCTCGATGATCCAGGGCTGACGGCCGAGCTCGGCGACGATCCAGCCACATTCGGCGGCAATCCACGGCAGCGGGATGATCCAGACGGCGACATGCAGCAGCCAGCGGTGTGCATCGAGACGACGGCGGGCCGACAGATAGAAGAAGGTCGCCATCACCGCGATGAACAGGAAGCCGGCGCCGACCATGATGCGGAACGACCAGAACAGCGTGCCGACCGGCGGAACGAGACTGTTGGCGGCCTGTTCGATCTGGGCCGGCGTCGCCTGGCTCGGATCATCGACGAAACGCTTCAGAAGATAGGCGTAGCCGAGATCGTTGCCATACTGCTCGAAGATCGCCTGGTCCGCCGTGTCCGGCGTGCCGGTGCCCATATTGGCGCGCATGTTGGTGAGCGCGGTATAGGCCTGGATGCCGTTTTCGATCCGGGTCTTGCCGCTTTCCACCAGTTCGTTGATGCCCTCGATCGGCGTGTCGAGCGATCGCGTGCCGATCAGGCCCATGACCCACGGGATCCTGACGGCGTAATGCGTCTCGCGGTCCTGCGTGTCGGGAATGCCGAACAGGGTGAAGGAGGCAGGCGCGGGCTCGGTTTCCCACATGGATTCGATCGCCGCCAGCTTCATCTTCTGGTGTTCTGTGGTCAGATACCCGCTTTCGTCGCCGAGCACGACCACCGAAAGGGCAGCGGCCAGGCCGAAGGAACAGGCTACCGTCATCGACCGTTTGGCGAGCTCGGAATGACGGCCCTTCAGCACGTACCAGGCGGAAACGCCGAGCACGAAGACCGAAGCGGTGACATAGCCGGCCGAAACGGTGTGGACGAACTTCGCCTGGGCGACCGGGTTGGTCAGAACCGCGAAGAAGTTCGAGACCTCCATGCGCATGGTGACCGGGTTGAAGGTCGAGCCGACCGGGTTCTGCATCCAGCCATTGGCGATCAGGATCCACAGAGCCGAGAGGTTCGAGCCGATGGCCACGCACCAGGTGGTGATCAGATGGGCAACCCGCGACATGCGGTCCCAGCCGAAGAAGAACAGGCCTACGAAGGTTGCTTCCAGGAAGAAGGCCATCAGCCCTTCAATCGCGAGAGGCGCGCCGAAGATGTCGCCGACATAATGGCTGTAATAGCTCCAGTTCATGCCGAACTGGAACTCCATCACGATGCCGGTCGATACGCCGAGCACGAAATTGATGCCGAACAGCGTCCCCCAGAATTTAGTCATTTGCCGCCAGATCTTGCGGCCTGTCATGACGTAGGTCGTTTCCATGATCGCAACGATCATGGAAAGGCCCAGCGTCAACGGCACAAACAAAAAGTGGTATAGCGCCGTCATAGCAAATTGAAGGCGCGATAGCGCCACGATGTCCAGTTCCATTGCGTCTCTCCCGCGTTCAAACCGGGTCTCAAGTTTCATCGGTTCCGCCGGACCAACGGCTGAACCGCATTTCGTTATTGGAGGCCGGGGTTCTAGTCCGGCCTCAAGGCGGCGAGCGCGGCGTCAAAGCCGGGTTCGCCTCGTTTGGGGGCGGAAATGATCCGCCCCCGTTCGATAACAAGCAGCCGGTCGGCGATTTCCACCTCCCTGCGGATATGCGTCGCGACGAGAAGCGTACGGCCTTCGCTAGCACGCGCATTGATCCGTGACATGACATCGCGCGCCGTTTTGCCGTCGAGGCCTTCGGTCGGCTCGTCGAGCAGGAACACCGGCGTGTCGCGCAGAAGCAGGCGGGCAAGCGCCAGACGGCGCGACTGGCCGCCGGAAAGGCCGATACCCTGTTCGCCAAGATCGGTGTCAAGGCCTTCGGGCAGGGCGCGCACGGTCTCGCCGAGGCCCGCAGCGTCGAGGGCGGCCATCATGGCGTCATCGTCGGCAGCAGGGGCTGCAATCTTCAGATTGGCGCGCAGCGAATCCTGGAACAGTTCCGTGCGCTGGCTGAGGATGGTTGCGTCAAGCGATGCAACATGGCCGCTTGCAGGGGCAGATTCGCCTGCAAGAAGCGCCATGATCGAGGATTTTCCCGCGCCGCTCGCTCCGATCAGCGCCACCTTTTCGCCGGTCTTCACGGAAAGCGAAAGGTTTGAAACGGCAGCGCGCGAGCGACCCTCGTAGCGCATCGTCACATTGTCGAGCGCAAGCGCCTCGCCGGGCTTCGGCGCGGCGGGCTGGAAACGGCCGCCAGGCTCTGCGTCAAGACGCGGCGAAAGGCGGCGTGCGGCGAGAAGCGTGCGGCCGAGTTCCATCGCGCCGCGGCGCAGGCTGGCAAAGGGCTCCAGTGCGGCGAAGGCGATCAGCAGCGCAAGGGCGGCCAGCGGCGCCGTGACCGTGCCCGCGGAAGCAAGCGCCGCGCCGGCCAGCAGGACGCCCGACAGGATGAGGGCGGTGATGATGTCGAAGCCGAAACCGGCATTGGTCTCGATCCGGTTCAGCGCCAGGTCCGAGGCGTGTTCGCGTGTATCGGCCGCGCTGACGCGTGCGCGCTGGTCCGGAAGTCCTCCGGCAAAGGCAAGTTCGCTCTGGCCGGCAACGAGATCGACGGTGCGGGCCCTGAGCGCCTCCTGCGCATGGGCGCGGCGGCGCGCGGGCTTTTCGGCAAAGCGGGCGGACAAGGCAGGAATGGCGAGACCCGGAATGACGATGGCAGCGCCCACGGCAAAGGCGAGAGGCCAGGACAGCGCGCCGAGCGCCGCGATTGTCACGAGACCGGCGATAACGGCAACGACGCCCGGCACCAGAACCCTGAGATAAAGCGAATCGAGCGCATCGACATCGGCCGTCAGCCGGAACAGCAGGCGGGCGGGGCGCAGCGCGAGCGCTTTCGCGGCGCCCGGTGCGGCAAAGCCCTTGAACAGGCTGACGCGCAGGCCGGCGAGAACGCGAAGGGTTGCGTCATGTGTCTGCAGCCGCTCGAAATAGCGCGCCGCCGTGCGCGACAGCGCCAGAAAACGAATGGCTGCGGATGGGGCGAAAACGTCGAAGGCAAGGGCGGTTGCCGTTGTCAGCCCGGCAATGGCGGCGGCGGTGACAAACCAGCCGGAAACGCCGAGAAGCGCGATGCCGGCGAGCACCGTCGCGGCGGAGAGGGCTGCGCCCGCCATCAACCCGCCGCGCCGTTCGCGCCAGAACAGCCGGATGACCGGACCGAGACTTGAGAATTTGCCGGAACTCATCGTGCGACCTCCCGGAAGCCCTCGTTGAGGCGGATGATGCGGTCCATGCGCCCGGCCAGCACCGGGTCATGGGTGGCGACGATCAGCGTGCGGCCGCTGGCGAGCGTCAGCAGCGCCTCGGTGATATCGCTTGCCGTGCGATGATCGAGATGGGCGGTCGGCTCGTCGGCGATGATCAGGCCCGCCGAACGGTTGGCCGCGGCCCGCGCCAGCGTTAGCCGCAAGGCCTCGCCGCCGGAAAGCCCGGCGCCGTTCTCGCCGATCATGGCGTTGCCATGGGCTTCTGCGACATGATCGAGCGACGCCAGTTTCAGCGCGGCGGCAATCGCATCGCGGGAAATGTCGTCGCGATGGAGGCGAATATTGCCGGCAATCGAACCGGCGAAGAGATGCGGGTTCTGGCCGATCCAGGCCATGCGCGTGCGAAGCTCCGCCGCATTGGCGTCATCGAGCGTCACGTCATCGACCAGGATGCGGCCGTGGCGTGTTTCGGCAAGGCCTGCCAGAAGCGCGAGAAGCGTCGACTTGCCGCTGCCGGACGGGCCAAGCAGGGCGACATGTTCGCCGGGGGCGATATGCAGATTGAAGCCTTCGAACACCGGATCGCGGGAACCATGATGGACAAAGCCGAGATCGCGGAATTCGACGCTGACGGGATGAACCCTGCCCGATGCTTTTGCAGGAGCGATATCGTCCGTATCGGCGCCGACCATCGGCAGGCCGTCCTCAGCCAGTTTTTCGAGGGCGGAAAGCGCTGCCTCGCCGGAAGCGCGGTCGTGCCAGACGGAAGACAACATGCGCAGCGGATCGAAGAAGGCGGGAGCCAGCAACAGGATGAACAGGCCTTCCGAAAGCGTCAGCGTGCCGCCCCAGGCGCCGAAGCCGATCTGGCCGAGCAGATGAAAGCCGATATAGGCGGCGGCCATGGCCACGCCGAGCGCGGAAAAGAGTTCCAGCACGGCAGAGGTCATGAAGGCGATGCGCAGCACCGACATGGTGCGACGGCGCAGGTTTTCCGCGCGCAGCGTCAGGCGGCGGGAGACGAGATCGACGGCATCGAAGGCGCGGATCGTCGACAGGCCGCGCAACCGATCGAGGAGGAAGGCATTGAGCGTGCCCATGTCCGCCAGGTGCTTTTCGCTGGCCGACTGCGCGCTCCAGCCGATCAGCGCCATGAAGACGGGGATCAGCGGGGCGGCGATCAAGAGAACGAGGCCGGCAATCCAGGAAAACGGAAAGATGACGGCGAGAATGGCAAGCGGCACGACGGTGGCCTTGAAACGGGCCGTCTGGAAACGGGCCAGATAAGGCACGATATGCTCGGCCTGCTCCGCGATGACGCTCGCCGCCTCGCCGGAAGCAACCCTGCTGGTGTCGAGCGGAGAACGGCGGCTGAGTGCCGCAAGCGCTGCTTCACGCCTTTCGCTCAGGATTGCCCGTGCGGTCCTGTAGGCAAGCCGGCTGCCCGCGCGTTCGGCGATCGCCTTTGCGAAACCGAGGGCGAGAACGGCGGCGGCAAGCGGCAGGATGGCGGAAACGCCCTCGCCGCGCGCGATAAGGCCGATGCCATGGGCCAGACAGGCGGCTTGCGGCAGCCACATCAGTTCGGCAAAAGTCTGCAGCCATGCGGCAATCTTCAGACCGCGGGGCTTCGACGCGCGTGCGCGTCGCGCGTTCTCCTGCGAAGACGAGGCGGGACGCACGGGAGCGCGGCGCGAGCGGGTTTGCCCCTGCGGCGCGTCCTTCCGTTCATCGGCGGCTTTTTCAAAGACAAGCTCGCTCATGCCTCAAACCTTCTCGTTCTGATCGCGCCCGGCCTTGCGACCGAACGACGTCACCTTGTCTGCCGTCTCAATGAGCCGCGTCACCCGCGCGCCCATGCCGAGCAGCATCAAGAGCCTTTCCGTCTCCAGGCCCTTCACATCGTCGTACCAGGACGAGAGCCTTTCGATCAGGTCATGCATTTCGCCCATGCGTTTCTGGGCGTATTCCTCGTCCTCGTCGCGCGGCGTGCGCGTGGTGACGTCGGCAAGCAGGGCGAGCGTCGGGTCGACTTCCCGCTTCTTCCGCTCCTCGGCCAGCGTTCGCAGGATCGACCAGACGTCCTCCGGCGTCGTGTAAAAGTCGCGCCGGTCGCCCGGCCTGTGCCGCAGAAGAACCAGTCCCCACGACTGCAGCTCCTTCAGCCCGGCGGCCACGTTGGACCGCGAAATCTTCAGCTCGTTCACCATGTCGTCGGCGCAAAGCGGCTCGCGCGAGGCATAGAGAAGAGCGTAGATCTGTCCCACCGACCGGTTGATGCCCCAACGGCTGCCCATCTCGCCGAAATGGAGAACGAAATCCTGTACGATGGGCGACATTGTCATCGGCGATCCTGATCGGTCTGTATTTTCAGTTTTTTCTGAAAACTGTGTAACGCGATATCTGATATCGTGCAAGGCCATCCTTGTCCGACATCGAAATGCGCAACCGAACCCCCTTCTAATTCAACGGGTTTAGCCGAGAGGGCCTTCGGGCAATTTGATTTATGTCATGCAGAACCAAAAAAGCGGAATGCGCTCTTCGGTTGTAGGCCGAAAAATCGTGTACTGGCGAATGAACCGGAATTGGGTCGAAGCGGAAAGAGGCTCCGGCGTCGTTCAGGCGCGTGACGGGCCTGAAAAACGACCGAAGACGAGCGGCAGAAGGACAACCAGAACGGCAGGGAAAACCAGCCAGTTCATCAGGCTCCAGCCGTTTTCGGCATTGACGAGGGCGCCGGCGAGGAAGGAGGCGGAGGCGACCGAGCCGAATACCAGGAAATCGTTCAGGCCCTGAACCTTGCCGCGCTCTTCGGCCGTGTGGCAATCGGTAATCATCGCCGTTGCGCCGATGAAGCCAAAATTCCAGCCGACGCCGAGCAGGATGAGGGCGGCCCAGAAATGGGTGAGCCCGAGACCGGACAGCGCGATTGCCGCGCAGGCCGCGATCAGGACAAGGCCCGTGGCGGCGATCGTCTCCTTGCCGAATCGGGCGATCAGCCTGCCGGTGAAGAAACTCGGCCCGAACATGGCGAGCACGTGCCACTGGATGCCGAGCGTCGCCTCGCCGACCGTGTGCCCGCAGGCGACCATGGCCAGCGGCGTCGCCGTCATGATGAAGGCCATCAGCGCGTAGGAGATGACGCCGGTGCCGGCGGCCAGGATGAAGCGCGGCGAGCGCGCGATCACGGACAACGGGCGCCCGCCGGAAAGATTGACAGCGGCGGCCTTGTCGGCGCGCGGCACCTTCAGCTGCGAAACCAGAAACAGGGTCAGAAGGGCGAGGCCGGAAAGGCTGATGAAGCTTGCCACATAGGGCAGGCCCGGCACGGCGTCGCTGGTCCATATCACCACCTGCGGGCCGATAATGGCCGCGGCCAGTCCGCCGATCATCACCCGCGAGATCGCGAGCGCCTTCATGTCGCCGGAGACCGAATCGGCGGCGGCGAAGCGGAAGCTCTGCAGGTAGGCGCCGTAAAGTCCGATCAGGATGGTGCCGATGCAGAAGATGAGGAAGGTGGAGGCAGCAACGCCTGTCGCCGCGACAAGCCCGCCGCAGATGCCGATCATCGCCCCGAAAATATAACCGAGCCGACGACCGACCCGGCGCATGATGAAGGCAGCCGGCAGCGTGCCGGCGGCAACGCCGAGATTATAGAGGCTGACGGGAACCGTGGCGAAGGCCGGATCGGGCGACAGAACCTGCCCGACAATGCCGCCGAGCGAGATCACGATGGGCGGCGCGGCGCCGCCGACGGCCTGCGACAGGGTGAGGATGCGGATGTTGCGGCGGGCGGTGTCCGGGCTGTCGGCGGTGTTCATCGGCAGTAATGGGCTCCGGGGCGTTCGCCCGTGTGATGTGCGGGCGGCTCAGCTCGTCCGGTTGCGGTCTTTCACGCAATAGGCGTCATAAAGCGTGGTCAGAATCTGCCGCGCGGGTTCGCTCTCGATCCGGTACCAGATCGTCTGCCCCTCGCGCCGACCGGCAATCAGCTTCTCGCGTCGCAGAAGCGCCAGATGCTGGGAAACGGTGGAATCCCGGATGCCGAGAAAATCCGCAAGCTCGCCGACGGACCGTTCGCCGTCGATGAGCTGGCAGAGAATGAGAAGTCGATGACGATTGCCCAGCGCCTTCAGCAGCTCGCAGGCTTCGTCCGCGGATTCGACCATGTTTTCGGATTCAATCTTCATAATTTCGTATATACGATTTTCTCTAGAGAAGTCAAGGTCGAATACCGGGCCGCCGCAATGCGACCGAAAAAGGTCAATCCGCCTCTGTTACAGTCTAGCGTATGAAGTTGGCAATGGCGAAGCCCTGCTTTTCCAGACCGTTGCGCACGGCCTGGGCGATCGCGAGCGCCTCGGGCGCGTCGCCGTGGACGCAGATCGAGCCCATCGGCGTTTCGAGCCGCTTGCCGGAAACGGTGACGATCGCGCCTTCGCTGACCATTTCGACCACTCGCCAGGCGGCGGCATCGGGATCGCGGATCACCGCCCCCTTCATGCCGCGCGGCACCAGGAGGCCCTCGTCGGTATAGGCGCGGTCGGCGAAAATTTCCGAGACCACGGTCAGTCCCATTTCCTCGGCAATGCGGTGCTGCTGGCCGAGCGCGATGGCGAGGCAGATCAGAGAGGAATCGACGGCCTTGATCGCATTGCAGATGGCGCGGGCGACCGCCTCGTCGTGCTGGGCGAGATTGCCGAGCGCGCCGTGGGGTTTCACATGGGTGATCGGGTGACCGACATATTGCGAAATCGCCTGCGCGGCGCCGATCTGGTAGGCGACGAGTCGCTCGATCTCGCCGACCGAATAGGGGATCTGCCGGCGACCAAAGCCCATCAGGTCGGGAAAGCCCGGATGTGCCCCGACGGCGACATTGCGCTCGCGCGCCAGTGCGAAGGTCTTGGCCATGATATCGGGATCGCCGGCATGGAAGCCGCAGGCGACATTGGCCGAGGAGACGACCTTCAGCATCGCCGCGTCATCGCCCTTCTCCCAGGCGCCGAAGCTTTCCCCCATGTCGCAGTTGATGTCGATCCTCTGGCGGGTCACGGTCTCGCCTCCCTGTGGTTCCAGCACGTCATCCTGCCAATGTAGGGGCTCGGGGGACGGGCAAACAATGGATATTTCATGGTTTGGTTTGCGTTTTTGTCATGCGCTCCATGCGAAAATGCATAGCTCCGGGAGTCGGGCCCGCCTTTTACAAGAGCCCCCCCGCCTTTCCTTCCGGCCTGAAATTCTCTATTGCCGGATCAGGTCGAGCCCATGGAGTGAGATGATGAACAGACTGACGATCCGCCGCCCCGATGACTGGCACCTGCATCTGCGCGACGGCGCGATGATGGAGGGCGTGATCGGCGATACCGCCCGTGACTTCGCCCGCGCGATCATCATGCCCAATCTGGTGCCGCCTGTGGTGACGGCCGCCGATGCCGCCGCCTATCGCGAGCGGATCATGGCGGCGCTGCCGCGGGGCGCGGCCTTCGCCCCGCTGATGACGCTCTACCTCACCGAGACGACCGATCCCGAAGATGTCGCGCGCGCTTACGAAAGCGGCCTCGTGACCGCCGTCAAACTCTATCCCGCCGGCGCCACCACCAATTCGGCAAGCGGCGTGCGCAATTTCGACAACGCCATGCCGGTGCTGGAGAAAATGGCGGAGATCGGGCTCAATCTCTGTGTCCATGGCGAGGTCACGAGCGCCGATGTCGATATCTTCGACCGCGAAGCCGTCTTCATCGAAACGGTTCTCGATCCGCTGCGCAAGCGTCTGCCGGAGCTGAAGATCACGATGGAGCATGTGACGACGAAGGACGGGATCGACTACATCTCGGCTGCCGAACGCAATCTCGCCGGCTCGCTCACCACGCATCACCTGATCATCAACCGCAACGACATTCTCGTCGGCGGCATTCGCCCGCATTACTATTGCCTGCCCGTGGCCAAGCGCGAGGCGCACCGCAAGGCGCTGGTCGCGGCCGCGATTTCCGGCAACGCCCGCTTCTTCCTCGGAACCGACTCCGCCCCGCATGTCGATCCGGCCAAGGAATGCGGCTGCGGCTGCGCCGGCATCTATACCGCGCCGAACACGATGAGCTGCCTTGCCCATGTGTTCGAGAACGAAGACGCCCTTGGCCGCCTCGAGGCCTTCGCCTCACTGAACGGCCCGGCCTGGTACGGGCTTCCCCCGAACGAGGAGATGGTGACGCTGATCAAGCGCGACGAACCGGTCGACTATCCCAAAAGGCGGGAAACCGGCGCCGGGCCGGTGACGGTGTTCGATCCCAAGTTCCCGCTTTTCTGGGAGATCGAGCGGTAGTTCCGTCTAAAAGACATTTTCGCTAGCTCCGGATCATCCGGGACGCGAAACGAAAGAAGGCCGGGAGAACCCGGCCTTCCTGAATACAATAATTGGGGCGGGAGCGCGCCTAGCTCGTTTCCGCATTTCCTGGAAACGCGGAAACGATCTATCTATTTGTTTTAACGCATTTTCGCGGACGTCAGATGTTTCCATCCGACTGCGAAATGCTCTAATGGGCGTCCTCCATTTCCGGCTCCTGCGTCATTGCGTCGGCCTTCGCCGCCTGGAGTTCCTCGACCGCCTTTTCCGGGTCGGCGGGGAAGGCGGCGTCGGTGATCTTGCCTTCCAGAAGGTCGATCGCGTATTTCAGCTGGACGTCGTCCTCGGTCTCGCGCGGCACATAGGCGACCGAACCTGAACCCTCGTCGGTTTCCTCATCGCCCTGGATATGACCGCGCAGCGCGCTTTCGCCCTCCGGGCGGATCAGGCCCTCGAGGTCTTCCGGCAGCACCTGTTCGACGATGATGTCGGGATTGATGCCGGTGCCCTGGATCGAGGTGCCGGACGGCGTGTAATAGAGCGCCGTCGTCAGCCTGAGCGAGCCCTCAACGCCGAGGGGCACGATGGTCTGGACCGAGCCCTTGCCAAAGGTGCGGGTGCCGACCAGCGTTGCCCGCTTCAGGTCCTGCAGCGCGCCGGCGACGATTTCGGAAGCCGACGCCGAGCCGCCATTGACGAGCACGATCAGCGGCTTGCCGTTGGTCAGGTCGCCGGGCCCCGCGTCGAAGCGGCGGGTCTCGCTAGAATTGCGGCCGCGGGTGGAAACCACCTCGCCCTCGTCGAGGAAAGTGTCGGCCACGGCGACGGCCTGGTTGAGGAAGCCGCCGGGGTTGAGGCGAAGGTCGAGGATATAGCCCTTGAGCTGGTCATCCGGCACTTCGGCGCGGATTTCCTCGATCGCCTCGTTCAGGCTCTCGTCCAGCTTCTCGTTCATGAAGGTCGAGATCCGGATATAGCCGATATTGTCGTTTTCGATCCGCCATTTGACCGATTGCACCGGAATGACGCCGCGCACGATGGTCATTTCGATCGGCTTGGCCACGCCGTCGCGGATGATGGTGATGTCGATCGGTTCGCCGACCTCGCCGCGCATGCGGTCCACCGCATCGTTGAGCGACATGCCGCGCACGCTCTCGCCGTCAATCTCGACAATGCTGTCGCCGGCAAGGACGCCGGCATTGGAAGCCGGCGTGTCATCGATCGGTGCGACGACCTTGACGACTTCGTCCTCCATCGTCACCTCGATGCCGAGGCCGCCGAACTCGCCCTTCGACTGGTCGCGCATCTCGTCGGATTCTTCCGCCGTCATATAGCTCGAATGCGGATCGAGCCCGCTCAGCATGCCGTTGATCGCATCCTGGATCATCTTCTCTTCGTCAGGCGGCGAGACATACTGGCTGCG
Source organism: Martelella sp. (assembly GCF_984369615.1). NCBI lineage: Bacteria > Pseudomonadati > Pseudomonadota > Alphaproteobacteria > Hyphomicrobiales > Aurantimonadaceae > Martelella > Martelella sp. The sequence goes on from NZ_CFHTCS010000045.1 coordinate 15,832, forward strand.
CACGCGCTCGAAAACATCGCCGAACAGCGACATCTCGCGATAGGTGCTGTCGTCACTTGCCGCGCGCGCCGGTATGTCGGCGGAAACCAGGATGCCGGTCGCCGAGGCGCCGATCACGGCGCCAGCCAGCAGAAGCGTTGCCCTACGTATCATTGCGTGCCTTTCCATCATTTTTGTCCGCCCACCAAGGTCCGGAATCGACCGGCTTGCCGTTTTGCCGCAGCTCAATGTAGAGCGTCGGCCTGTCCGTTTCCAGCGCCAGCGTCGCCGCGCTTGCGATGCGCCTGGCGCCCATCTGCGCAAGGGGTTCGCCGGAGAACACGAAATCGCCCTGACGCACCTTTAATCCCTCCATGCCCGTCATCACCAGGTGATAGCCGTCGCCGACATTGAGGATGATCATCTCTCCGTAGCTTCTGAAGCGCCCGGCGTAAACCACCGTTCCGTCGGCAGGCGCCGTCACCAGCGCGCCGGGGCGCGCCGCGACGGTGATGCCGGTCGCCTCATGGCCGGTCCCGTCCGGATCGCCGAAGCGGCGCAGAATATCGCCGGCCACCGGCAATACCAGTCGGTTCTTCAGGTCAGAAAACGGATATGCGGGCGTAATGCGGTTTTTATCGGGCGAAGATGTGAGCGCGCGGGCGCGCGCCTCTTCCCGTTGGGCTTCGCTCATCTGCCGGCGGCGCTCTTCCTCCTGCCGGGCAAGCAGCGCCGCGTTGCGCGCGGAGGTGATTTCGGTCTCGAGCGAGGCGATCAGGCCGTTGAGGTCGGTGGCGCGCGCGGCCAGCGCCTCGGCCTGGCGCCGTTCCTCGGCAAGCGCCTCGGCGCTTTCGGCGCTCGCTTTCTCGTTTTCGGCAATCAGCATGTCCATGCGCCGGGTTTCCTCGGCCAGGCTGTCGAGGTCGGCGGCAAGCGCGTCGCGCGCGTTCTCGCGCTCCTGCTTGACCGCCTGCAGCGAACGGAGATCGCCAAGCACGCTTTCCATGCGCGCGCGCATCTCCGGCACCACGCCGTCGAGCAGGATGGCGCTGCGCACGGAATCGAGCGCATCGCCGGGGGCGACCAGAAGGGCAGGCGGCGGGTCGCGCCCCATGCGCTGCAGGGCAGCCAGAACATCGGCCAGCACATCGCGCTCCTCGTTCAGAGAGACCTTGAGGACGGTTTCCTCTCCGGAGAGCTCGGCGATGCGCGCCTCGCTCTCGCCGATCTGTTCCTCCAGCGCGCGCCTGCGGTCCGCCGAGTCCACCAGCGCCTGTTTCAGGCTGGCGGTGTCACCGGCAAGCTTGTCGATCTCGCTTTGCAGGCTGGCGATCTTTTCTTGCGAAACGGTGATGGAGCTGCGGATCGTATCGAGTTCGATTTCGCTCTCGCTGCGCCTTTCGGAGAGCCTGTCCACGAGTTCGCGGGAATCGGTCCGCGGCGCGGGTTCGGCCTGGGCGAATGTCATCTGGGGGGTAGACCATGTCCAGCCCGCAAGCAGCAGCAGACCGCATGCGGCGCGAAAACGCACGGTATTGACCCTTGCAAAGCCCATTCGTCCTGACTTTCGGTTGGAGCTCGAGCGCAGCCGATATAGAACGCCGACAGGTTAACGAAAGCCGAACGTCTTTATAAGACACAAAGTTTTGAAGCGTTCATATCCGGTGATAGGGGTGGCCGGCCATCAGCGTCACGGCGCGGTAGAGCTGTTCGGTAAGCAGGATGCGCACGATCTGGTGCGGCCATGTCATGGCGCCGAAATTGATGGTCAGGTCGGCGCGTTCGAGGAGAGCGGGATCAAGCCCGTCGGCGCCGCCGATGGCGAAGATCATCTCGCGCTTGCCCTGGTCGCGAAAACTGGCGATCCTCTCGGAAAAGGCGGGGCTGTCGAAGGACTTGCCGCGCTCATCGAGCAGCACGAGAACGGTCTCGGGGGACAGGACCGCTTCCAGCGCCTGCGCCTCCTCGCGCTTGCGGGTCGCGGCATTGCCCGCGCGGCTTTCATTGACTTCATGGACGCGGGTAAAATCGATGCCCTGCGCCTTTCCGGTCTTTTTCAGCCGGTCGAGATAGCGGGCAACCAGCTCCTTCTCGGGACCGGACTTCAGCCGCCCGACGGCGAAAATGCCGATCTGCATTGTTTTTTCCTCGGTGGGGTTGCCGGAAGCGGCGTGAAATTTCAGGCCAAAGTCTGCAGCCCCCGCTGGATCCGTCAGGTTTGGACCGAAGCGAGACTTTCGAGCGGGCACAAGGCCGCAAAAATCATACCCGCGCGCTTTGGCGCGGCAAACGGCAGCCACGGGCACCGGGTTCCCAGGCGCTAGAGCGCCGTGCGTCCATTCGGAC
>NZ_CFHTCS010000046.1:0-18060 GCF_984369615.1 Martelella sp.
TGGCGGCGGCGGTCACCAGAACCATGGTGATGAAGGCAAGCTGCAGCGTCCAGGCAAAGGCCTCGATAACCACTTCCAGCGCGGGGCGGGCCTTTCTCAGGCTGTCGCCGAAATCGAGACGGGCGATATCGGTGACGTAATGCCAGAACTGCACCAGAACGGGATCGTTCAGGCCGTGGATTTCGCGGAAATTCTCGCGCATCGTCTCGGATGCGTCGACCGGCAGGTAAAGCGATGTCGGATCGCCGGTCAGCCGCGACAGGAAGAACACAAGCACGATCAGGACCAGCAGCGAGACGAAGCTCGTCAGCCCGCGTTTTCCCAGCGTTTTCTTCATCGTGTTCTCTCGTTTTTCAAAAGGGAAGCACGCGCGGAAGGACCGCGCGCGCTTTTTTCTTGGCAGGTCTTACTTCAGGCCGATTTCGGCGAGCTGAAGCTGGCTGTTGGTCGCGATCGTCGGCGTGAAATCCACGTCTTCGCCCACGCGGGCGAACCCGACCATGTGGAACAGCAGCACATCGGCGATCACATCGTCATGCAGGTAGCCGAAGAGTTCAGACCACAGAGCCTCGCGCTCCGCCCCGGTTGCCGCGGTTGCTTCCTCGATCAGCTCGTCGGCATGCGCGTCGGCAATGCCCGACTGGCGGCCTTCGGAGTGGTACTTGAAGAACATCGAGAACACCGGATCGCCGCGCGAATTGTCATGCTGCGCGCCGACCATGATCGGGCCGCGATCATCGACATAGGGCTTGGAGTAGAACTGTTCGTGTTCCGCCACCTCGACCATCTGGAGCTTCACGTTGAAGCCGGCCTCGTTCAGCATGCTGGTGATTGCTTCGTAGAATTCGGTGGCGCCGGGGAAATTGCCGGTGCGGCCGACCAGCAGGATTTCGGTATCGACCGGAACGCCATCGGCGGCGGCCTCTTCCAGAAGCTCGCGAGCGCGTTCGGGATCATAGGGCCATGCCTTCGTGTCCGGGTTCCAGCCCAGCGTCGTCGGTACGTTGATCGCCGTGGCGATATCCGCGCCTTCGGGCAGGATGGTGCCGATGAAGGCTTCCCGGTCGATGGCGATGTTCAGCGCCTCGCGCACCCGCTTGTCGGAAAGCGGCGGCACGGAATGATCGATCCGGAGATAGGTCGTTTCCGAGTTCGGATAGGCGTGGTCGAGATCGGTGGTCGCGTCGATGGCCGAGATCGAAGGCGCGATGTCCGCCTCGCCGGTCTCCACCATGGCCGCGCGCACGGCGGCGTCAGTGCGGAAGACGTATTCCGCCGTTTCGACGGCCGGGGCGTCGCCCCAGTAATCGTCGCGGCGGGTCAGCGTGATGCTCTGGCCCGGCGTCCAGTCGGTAAGCACGTAAGGCCCTGTGCCGATCGGTTCGCGCGTGAATTCAATCGGTGTCTCCGACGGCACGATGGTCAGAAGCGACAGAAGAAGCGGCAGGATCGGCTGCGCCGGCTCGGTGGTGAAATCGATCGTGTACTCGTCGACGACATTTGGCGTGATCGAGATGCCGTCATAATAGCGCGAGATTTCACACACGATCTGGTCGCTTTGCGCCCTGTCGAAGGAGTGCTTGACGTCTTCCGCGTCGAAGGCCGAACCGTCGGAGAAGCTGACGCCTTCGCGCAGGTGGAAGCGCCAGGTGTTGTCGTCGGTCATTTCCCAGCTTTCCGCCAGGCGCGGTTTCAACCCCTCATCGCCGCGAACGTCGAGTTCTGTCAGCGTTTCGGAGATGTTCTGGAGCACGATGCGCCCGATATTGGAGCGCGTCGCCATGCATGGCTCGACCAGATCCGGCTCTTCCGCCAGAACGACGGTGACCGACCCCTCCTCCTGTGCAAAGGCCGGCGTCAGCGACGACGCCAGCAAAAGCCCGGCAAGCAAAGTTCTGCGTTTCATTGTTTTCCTCCTCCAGGAACGTCGCAGCATAACGTCGTTCAGGCCCTCGCGCCGCTGCCCGCGCAAATTAAACAGGGCCGTCGATGACGCAGGTCCGGCCTCAATGCCGGATCAAGCTTGTCGCAATATTGGTAAAGTTGATAACATTTGTCAAACGCCTTCTCCGTTTAGTCGCCGAATCCGATTTTGATATTATTATAAATTGCTGAAAACAAACGATAAATATACGGATATGTACGACTTTGTGGGCGATCGTTCGAAAACTTCAACTTGACAACTTGTTTTCTCGCCTGTTTTTTGAAGGCCAGAACCAAGCCGAGGAGCATGTGCATGACGCCGGAGGATATCGCCCGGACAATGACGGGAAAATTTGAGGCGCGTCCGGATGGCAGGCAGGCCATTCTTCCCGCGCCGACGGTGCAGAACCACGCCGCCTTCCTGTCGCGCCTGCCAGGCGGGCGCCTTGTCTGCGCCTGGTTCGGCGGCACGCTTGAAGGCAAGTCCGACATTTCCATCCACGCCTCGCTGCTCGATCCCGACGCGGAGGCGTGGGGCGAGGCCATGCGGCTGAGCGATGATCCCGACTGCTCGGAACAGAACCCGGTCATCTTCGTCGCGCCAAGAGGCGATATCCTGCTGTTCAATACAGCCCAGCCCGCCGGCAATCAGGATGAGTCCCGGGTGTTCATGCGCCGGCTCGCGCTTGAAGGCGGTCGGCTGGCGGCTGCTGAGGCGCGCGACACGGGCCTGCCGCCCGGCACCTTCGTTCGGGCCGCTCCCTATGTGCGGGATGACGGGGCCTGGTGTCTGCCGCTCTTCCGTTGCAACCCGCGGCCCGGCATTCGCTGGACCGGCGCTTTCGACACCGCGGCGGTCGCCGTCAGTGAGAATGGCGGCGAAAGCTGGGTAGTTGTCGACGTTCCGGGCTCGGAGGGCGCGGTGCACATGACGCCGGTCAGCCTGGGCGGGGCGGAGATGATCGCGCTTTATCGCCGTCGTCAGGCCGATTTCGTTCATCGCTCCGAAAGCCATGACGGCGGGCGGAGCTGGAGCGCGCCCGCGCCGACGGATGTGCCGAACAACAACAGTTCCGTCAACGCCGTGCGCCTTGAGGGGAGTATCGTGGCCATGGTCTGCAATCCGGTCTCGTCCGCGCAATCGGATGCGCGCCGCGCCTCGCTCTACGACGAACTGGAGGCAGACGACGCCCGGCCCGAGGCGGCCGAGGGCTGCAATCCGATCTGGGGCGTCGAGCGCGCGCCGCTCACGCTCTGTCTTTCGGGCGATGGCGGCCGCACCTTTCCGGTGCGCTACACGATCGAGGACAGCCCCGGCACCTGCCTCACCAACAACTCGCTCGACGGCAGGAACAAGGAGCTTTCCTATCCCGTGCTGCTGCGGCGCGCCGATGGCGGGCTCGACATAGCCTACACGCTTTACCGCCGCGCCATCCGGCATGTCGCGCTCGATGCCGCAATCGTCGCCGGGCTTGTTGCGCGGGTTCCGGAAAACCGGACGTGAAAGGAGAGAAGATGAACAGCATGGATCGCCCGATCACGCTCCATCAACCGAAGCGACTTGAAGTCGGCATCGGCACGGCGGCAAGGCTCGGCGACTGGGCGGCGACCGCAAAGCGGCCTTTCGTCATCGCCGGCGGCCCGACGGCGCATTATGTCGAACGGCTTTGTCTTCCCGGCGATGTCCGGGTCTATGCCGAAGCGCCGCCGGAGCCCGATCTTCCCGCCTTCGAGGCGGTTCTGGAGGCGGCCCGGATGCACAAGCCGGATCTCGTCGTTGGTCTCGGCGGCGGCTCCGTTCTCGATGTCGCCAAGCTGACGGCTGCGCTCTGGGACGGGCAGCAATCCGTCCGCGATGTTGTCGGTCCGAACAAGGTCGCCGGCAGGCGCACGCCGCTGGCCCAGGTCGCGACCACGGCGGGCACCGGCTCGGAAGCGGGCATCCGCGCGCTGCTGACCGATCCCGAAACCAAGTCGAAACTGGCTGTCGAAAGCCCGTTCCTGCTCGCCGATATCGCCATCCTCGACCCCGAGTTGACCTATTCCGTGCCGCCGGCGGTAACGGCTGCGACGGGGATCGACGCATTGGCTCATTGCGTCGAGGCCTTCACCAATATCAGGGCTCACGACCTGATCGACGGTTACGCCCGGCTCGGCATCGGCCTGATTGGCCGATATCTCGGCCGCGCGGTCGAAAACGGCAATGACGCCGAGGCGCGCGCGGGCATGATGCTGGCCTCCTATTACGGCGGCATCTGCCTCGGGCCGGTCAATACTGCTGCGGGCCATGCGCTCGCCTATCCGCTCGGCACCCGGCTCGGCCTGCCGCACGGGCTCGCCAACGCCATCATCTTTCCGCATGTGCTGGCCTTCAATCAGCCCGTGGCGGCTGAGAAGACCGGTGAAATCATGGCCGCGCTCGGCCTTGCGGCGGAAACGCCGGAAGCGGTTCATCGTGCCGCCCATCAGTTCTGCGCGGGCCTCGGCGTCGAGATGCGGCTGGGGGCCCACGGCGCCGACGAGGCGGATCTGCGGCTCTGGGCCGAGGAGGCCCATGCCATCCGCCGGCTGATGGACAACAATCCGCGCGACATGCCGGTCGATGACGTGCATGCGATCTATCGGGCTGCGTTCTAGGCATTGCCGCAAGAAGGGGAGCGCGGCTGCCTTGCCGCCTCCATTCTGTTTTCAGAGTGAAAGATCAAACAGGCCGCCGCCGAAAAGCCGCTCGCGCGAATGCTCGATATGGGCGCGCATGGCGGCGCGGGCGGCGTCCGGCGCGCGTTCCCTGATCGCTGTGTAGATCGCCTTGTGCTCGGCCAGCACCTCCTCCAGCGCCCAGGCGCCATCGGACATCAGCGTCTCGCCGTGCAGCTTCATACCAACATAGATGTGGTCGCGCAGCGCCTTCAGCGTTTCGCCGTAATACTGGTTGTTGGTAGCCTGGGCGACGGACTGGTGAAAGGCGAAATCGGCGTCCTCGCGGTGCAGCTGCTGGCCGGTCGCATCCGACAGGAGGTGCAGCGCCCGTTCCATCTCTGCGAGCGCCGCCTCGTTGCGTCTCAGCGCTGCAAGGGCGGCGGCATCGGTCTCGACGGTCAGGCGGAATTCGTAGCAGCGCTGGATATCGGCGATGGTTTCAACGGGCGTGTAGCCGAGCGCCGTCTCGCGCTTGATCCGCACGAAATTGCCGGCGCCCTGGCGCGAATAGATCAGCCGCTCGTCCCGCAGCCGCTCCAGCGCCACGCGCAGCACCGGGCGCGAGACGCCGAACTTGACCGAGAGATCCTTTTCCGCCGGCAGTTTTTCATTGGCGCCGTAATCGCCGCGCATGATCCGCCCGCGCAACGCCTCGTAGACCTTGTCCGACAGCGAGGTGCGCCGGTTTGCTGCGCCGCGATCCGCGTCCTGGTTCAGATTGTCGGTCATCGCATGTCCTCTTCGTCATCGCCGCTCTCCGCCTCGGCAAAAATCTCGGCGAGAAGCGACGGCCTACCAAAACCGCCCGATTTTGTCACGAGTTGTAAATTTCCCCAAGGCGCCGCGGCATGACTGGCCGGCAGGCCGGGCCGCAATTCGGCGACCACTTGTAAACTCCGGATATCGAGGCGGTCGAGAATGCCGTTGCAGCTTTCGCCGCCCGCCACCAGCAGTGACCGTGGCCTGAGCGGGTGCAGCAGGCGGCTGACACCGTCGCAGAAGCGGGCGCCGGCTGCTTCGCCGGAAAGGCCGCCGCCGCCATTACAGATGGACACGGCGCGCGGCAATCCGGTCTCGGCGGTTGCCGGAACCCCACCATCGGGCGCTTCGAGCACCGATGTCAGTGCCCGCAGGCGCTCGATCTGCGCCATCGTGATCGGGTCGCGCGATCCGTTGACGATCATCAGCGGGGGCGCGAGCCGGAAGGGCCGTTGTTCGGGGTGCCCCGCGGCGCGCGCCAGCGCAAAGGCAAGCCCGCGCGCGCCGACCCACAGCGCGCCGGGACCGACGGAACGCACAAGACCGTCCATGTCGCGGTCGTTCTCGACATCCGGGATTTCGGCCGAAACCTCGATGCGGGAGGCGACGTCGATCGGCGCGGCAATGCCATCGCCGCTCAGCATGCCGCCCGTTACGCGACGGCCCATCGTCGGGATCGCCGGGGCCGCGATGATGCGGCGCGTGCCGAGGGTTGCCCGTAGCGCGCCCATTTCGGCAGCGATATTGCCCTTGAGCCGCGAGTCGACCTTCTTCATGATGATCGGAATATCGGCCAACGGCAGATGGGCGAGGGCCGCCGCCATGCGCTTTTCCGCTTCTTCCGCGTCGCATTCCCGGCTTGCCGTGTTGACGGCGAGCACATCCGGCGATTGGCGCAGAAGCGCGGGAATGGCATCCGGTTTGCGCGCCACCAGCACGGATCGCCCCGGTCCCGCAAAGGCAACGCTCGAATCGAGCGCGCCCGTCAGGTCATCGGCTATGATCAGAACGTCCGGCGGCACAATCGTCTCCCGATGTTGTCATTATTGTTATGTCACGATCTTGCGATAAAAAGAGGATAAATTTCAAGGTGAAATGACGTTTCCTATTAATTTATGTGCCGGATATTGAAACCTGTTTACCTATAAGTTAAAAGCTGTGCGACGCGTCGTTCTCGGGAGGCCTTCATGAAACAGTCAATCGTCATCACCATGGGGGATCCCTCCGGGGTGGGCGCTGAGGTAACGGTGAGAGCGCTGGCCGCGCGCGATGCCGCCTTGCGCCGGCACGTCCGCGTCATCGGGGACCGATCGACGGTTGCCCGCGCCGCGGCGGTTTGCGGTGTCGATCTGCCAATCCTTGCGCCGGATGAGGCGGGTGACGGTATCCGCGTCGATCATATCGCCGTCGATGGGTTGCCAGGCAAATTCGGCGTCCTGAGCCCGGCTTGCGGCGAGGCCTCCTATCGCTATATCGCCCGCGCGGTGGAGCTGGCCATGGGCGGCGAGGCCGCCTCAATCGTCACCGCGCCGATCAACAAGGAAGCGCTGAATGCGGCCGGGCATCACTATGACGGCCATACCGGCATGCTGGCGCATCTGACGGGATCGAAGTCGTCGTGGATGCTGCTCGCCTCCGAGCGGCTCAACGTCGTGCATGTCTCGACCCATGTCTCGCTCAGGGATGCGATCGGGCGGGCGACGACGGAGCGGGTGCTCGAAACCATCCGCACCGGCCACAAACACATGAAGCGCATGGGGCTCGAAGCGCCGCGCATCGCGGTGGCCGGCATCAATCCGCATTGCGGCGAGAACGGGCTTTTCGGCCGGGAGGATGACGAGGCGATCGCGCCCGCCGTGGCGGCGGCGAAGGCCGAGGGTATCCATGTGGAAGGGCCCATCTCGGCCGATACCGTCTATCACCGCGCCTATAACGGCGCCTTCGACCTGGTCGTCGCCCAGTATCACGATCAGGGCCATATCCCGATCAAGCTCGTGGCCTTCGATACCGCCGTCAACGTCTCGCTCGGCCTGCCGATCGATCGCTGTTCGGTCGATCACGGCACGGCCTTCGATATCGCCGGCACGGGCAGGGCCAATCACGTCAATATGCTGGCGGCGCTCGATTATGCCGCCAAAATGGGGGCCGCCGCGCGCGGCTGAGGGGGAAGAATGACCGGCAAGAAGGAAGCGTTCGTCGCGCTCGTCACCTGTTTCAACGACGACGAAACCATCAATTACGCGGCGACGCGGGCGCAGGTGCGCCGGCAGGTTTCGGCCGGCAACAACATCATGTGCGCCGGCACCAACGGCGATTTCTCGGCGCTGACCTTCGAGGAGAAGGTGCGGCTTTGCGGCGAGGTGGTCGACGAGGTCGCCGGTCGCGCCCGCGTCATCGTCAATGCCGGCATGCCCGCGACCTTCGAGACGGTGAAGCTGGCGCGCGAGTTCGACCGCATCGGCGTCGACGGCATCGCCGTCATCACGCCGTTCTTCATCGCCTGCACGCAGGATGGTCTCGAGCGCCATTTCACCACGGTCGCCGATGCGGTGGAAACGCCGATCTATCTTTACGACATTCCGGCGCGCACCCAGAACCATATCGAGCCCGAGACCGCGCGCCGGCTGGCCGGCCACGGCAATATCGCGGGCATCAAGGATTCGGGCGGCGCACAGGACACGCTTGAGGCCTATATGACGGTCGGACGCGACGTTGACGGTTTCGATGTCTATTCCGGTCCGGATCAGCTTGTGCGCTGGGCGCTGACCAACGGCGCGAAGGGCTGCATCTCCGGCCTCGGCAACGTCATGCCCGATGTGCTGGCGAGGATCGTTTCATGCGTCAACGCAGGCGACGAGGCGGGGGCGAAGAAGGCCCAGGAAACCTACGCCGCCTTCCGCACCGATCTCTACAAGCTCGGCTATCCGCCGGCCCTGGTGAAGCGGGCGCTCTATTTGCGTGATCCGTCCGTGGGTCTCTCCCGCCAGCCGGCCCTTCTGCCGGACCCCGCGCAGGACCACGTGATTGAAGCGATAATGGCGAGGTACGACCTCTAGCGCATCGTGCTTTCCGAAAATCGGAATCGATTTTCGGAAAGCACGATGCGTAGATTCAATAGGTTAGAGCGTCCTTTGTGCGTCCTAACGGACGCACGGCGCTTTAAGATATCGATCGAAATGTCTCAAAGCTCTTCCAGCTTTACAGCGTGTGCTAGCGTAAAGGTCTGGGGGCCTGTGAAATAACCGAAAAGGACAGGTTTCGACGGATCGACGGATCAGGCTTACTTCAACGCGCTGCCCGCAATATCAGCGGCAGCGTGAATGCGGCCGGACGTCACTCAGAAACGACCATCTGTCTGTTCAAACGAACCGAGCCACTTCACCTTCCCGTGCGACGACGAGAGCGATGCATGATGCGGTTCAGGTCGGCGTCGCAATGCGTTAAGCAGGACGCCGTGCTACGCATGCCGCAGGGACGCCACGGGAGCGGGCGCCGGTGCAAGACGCGCCTGCCCGGTCGTGGCGTAATTCGCGCTCAGGCGGAATCACCTGCCATTCGCGAAAATGAGCGCGGTAACAGATAGAGCCGCGCCGCCTCAGCCGTTGCCAAGCCAGCGCAGATAGCCTTCCGTGCCGCCGTTGCGGGCGGAGGCGAGCGCTTCCTCCGGGTCGATCCCCTCCCACGCGCCGCGCGAGATTTCGTCCCTGAGCGCTTCGGCGACGAGTTCGGCGTGGCCCGGCAGAAGATTGCAGGGATCGAGCTGGAAGAATCCGAGCTCGGCCTCGTGGCCGCGCACGATGATGGCCGGATCGCGTCTGCCGAGGGCGGCCGTGATCACCGGAGCGCCCGCGCCGGCCTTGTCCGGATCGACGTCGACCTGCAGCCGTTCCAGCGGATTGCCGGTCGGGTCGGGAACGCGATAGGCGGAAATGCCGGGGAGATCGCCGAGCGCCTCGCGCCAGAGTTCGAGCGCCGCCGTCTCCCGCGCGCGGATCGCCGCGTGGTCGCGCTTCATCCAGGCCCGCATGGCGGCGATCGCGCCCATGATGCTTTCCTTGCCGATTTTCATGCCGCGGCCAATGCCGATATTCTGCAGATAGCAGGCCCGCACAAGATCGCGCCGGCCGGCGATGATGCCCGAGGTCGGGCCGCCGAGGAATTTGTGTCCGGAATAGATCACCAGGTCCGCGCCCTTCTCGAGAAAGCCGCGCAAATCATATTCCGAGGCCGCATCGACGATCACCGGTACGCCCTTTTCATGGGCAAGCCGCGCAAAGCGCTCGAACGGGATCTGGCCGTAATGCACCACGTGATGCGACACCACGTAAAGCGCGGCCGCGGTGTTCTCGTCGAGGACCGCGGAAAGCTGAAAGTCCTTGCACAGCGTCGCCGTGCCGGCGACGCGGACGTTCGCACCGGCAAGCGCGACCCCGGTCGCGATCGACGACCCGTATTCGCACAGGTGCCCCATCTGCACCGCGACGCCCGACTTCGGGCCGGGATTGAGCGGCAGCGCCTCCACCCGCGCCGGGTCGAGGCCGGTGATGCAGGCCGCCACCGCAAGCGATATGCCGGCCCCCGCCGAAGCCGTCAGACAGCCCGCCTCGGCGCCGGTCAGTTCCGTAATCGTTCTGCTGGCGAGCGCCTGCAATTCATGCATGTCGACGAAACGCTCGGTGGCGGCGGCCGTCTCGCCCGAAACTTCCGGGGTGGGCGCTACCGAGGCGCCGAGCCCCGTCATCGTGCCGGCGACGTTGACGACGCGCCGGAAGCCGTTTTCGTCGTGCCAGCGCCAGTCCAGTGCTGTGGAGGGTTGGTCATTGCCCATTGAAAAATACTCCATAATTATGAAATAAGATGAGGTCAATCAAGGAAGGTCGGAACTGGAATGCAAGACACCAGCAAAGCGCCGCGCTCGCGCACCAGCGGTATCGACAGGACGCTGCAGATCATGGATATCCTGCTCGACTACAGGCGTCCCATGACCGCCTACGAACTTGCCAAGAGCGCCGCCGCGCCGGTTTCCACGATCTACCGCCTGATCGATGAACTGGTCGAACGCGGCATGTTGAGCCGGACGTCCGAGAGCCTTGTCTGGTTCGGGCCGCGGCTGATGCATTACGGCCTTGCCTACCGCTCGCGCATGAACATGTATGTCGAGGCCGAGAAGGAGATGCTCGCGCTCAGCCGGCGAACCGGCGAGATGGTTCAGGTCTGCGCCCGCGACGGCGGCATGATGGTCGTCATCGGCATGGCCGAGGGCGAGGGCCACTTTCGCGTGACCTCCGATGTCGGCACCCGCGTTCCGCTCAACTGGACCGCTTCGGGCCTGCTTCTGCTCGGCCACCTCGATCCGGCCGAACGCACCGCCGCCTTCGCCGAAAGCGCTCGTCCCTCCAACACCGGGCTTGCCGAAATCGATCCGGAAGCTCTTTCCGAGCGCAGCCGCAAGGACTTTCTCGAAGGGCTTTCGGTGCAGTCCGGCAGTTCCGAGGAGGGCGTGGTCTGCATCGCCGCCCCCATCCGCGACGCGGACGGCGCCTGCCAGCTCACCATGTCCGTGGTCATGCCGCGCCACCGGCTCGAGGAGAAGTTCGACAGCATTTCCGTGCAGGTGCGCGAGGCCGCAAGTCTTGTCGAGCGCGCCGTGGGTCATAGAACGTCCGCCATTGTTCCGGCTTGAAGGCCGTCCGCATCGATTTCGAAGATTGCCTCGATCTCGACCGTGATCTGGTTGGGCAGCGAGCCCACGCCAAACGCGGAGCGCGAGTGAATGCCGGCCTGTCCGAAGATGGAGGCGAGCAGATCCGAGGCGCCGTCGATGACATAGGGGTGGCGCGAAAACTCCGGCGTCGCGTTGACGAGGCCAAGCAGTTTCACCACGCCTCTCACCCGGTCGAGCGAGCCGTCGCAAAACGCGCGCAGGGCGGTCAGGATGTTGATCGCGACGAGTTCGGCATGTTCGCGCGCCTCTTCCGCCGAAACGGTGTCGCCGACCTTCCCGGTCATCAGCGTGCCGTCGGCGAGCACGGGCCCCTGACCGGATACGAACAGCAGGTTGCCGGACCGGCGCACGTTGCAGAACGAGCCGACCGGCCGGGGCGGATCCGCCGGGAGCGCGAGGCCGGACCGAACGAGCCTCGCCTCGGGCGATTCCCGCAAATTATCAATTTTCACCAATTGCCTCTATTCTCTTGCAGTGACTGTAATGACCCGCGGAAACCTCCACGGGCGAGGGAATGCCGGAGGCGCAGATCTCGCGCGCATGCGCGCATCGGGTCCGAAAGACGCATCCGGATGGCGGCGACATCGGACTGGGGATATCGCCCTTGAGAACCTCCCGGTTGCGCGCGGCGCCAGGCCGCGGCATCGGAATTGCCGAGTTCAGCGCCAGCGTGTAGGGGTGGCGCGGACGTTCGTGGATATCGGCGGCGGGACCGATTTCCATCAACCGGCCCAGATACATGACAGCGACCTGATCGCAGAGATAGTCGACCACCGACAGGTCGTGGGCGATGAACAGCATGGTCAGGTTGCGCCGTTCGCGCAGATCGAGCAGCAGATTGAGCACCTGCGCCTGGATCGACACATCGAGGGCGGAGACGCTCTCGTCGGCGACGATGAATTCCGGCTCCAGCGCGAGCGCGCGGGCAATGCCGATGCGCTGACGCTGGCCGCCCGAGAATTCGTGCGGATAGCGCCGCATGTGGTCGGCGCTGAGACCGACCTCCTCCAGAAGCGAAGCCACTTTATCGCGGCGGGTGCGCCGCGAGCCGATGCCATGCGCGACGAGACCTTCGGCAATGATCGCCTCGACCGAAAGCCTGGGGTTGAGAGAGGAGACCGGGTCCTGAAACACCATCTGCATGCGTTGCCGCATGGCCCTCAGATCGCCGGCCTTCAGGCTGTTGAGGTCGCAGCCGTCGAAAACCGTGCTGCCCGATGTCGGCTCGATCAGCCTGAGCAGGCTGCGCCCCAGGGTGGACTTTCCCGAACCGCTTTCTCCGACCAGCCCCGTTATCGACCCCTTCGGGATATCGAAGCTGACGTCGTTGACGGCATAGACCGGGTCGCTCGCAGGGCCGAACGTCTTGGTCATGTTGCGAATGCTGATAAACGGCTCTGTCATGGCGCCAGACTACCTTCCAGGATGCAGGCGGCGAGATGGTCGGGCGCCTTGCGCGTCAGCGCAACCGGCTCGCGACAGCGCGGTTCGGCATAACCGCAGCGCGGCGCGAACGCGCATCCCGGCGGCAGGCTGGCAAGCGGCGGCACGGAACCCGGAATCGGCACCAGCCGCTCGCCGCGCGGGCGCCATGGCCCCGGTATCGAGGAGAGAAGTCCCTTGGTGTAAGGATGCCGGGTATCGTTGAAGAGCGCGTCGACGCCGGCCTGCTCGACCACCCCGCCGGCATACATGACCGCGACATCGTCCGCCATCTCGGCCACCACGCCCATGTCATGGGTGATGAACAGGATCGACATGCCGAAATCCTTCTGCAACTGCCGCATCAGGTCGAGGATCTGCGCCTGGATCGTGACATCGAGCGCGGTCGTCGGCTCATCGGCGATCAGCAGCGAAGGCTTGCAGA
The DNA here is from genome assembly GCF_984369615.1 of Martelella sp. Taxonomy (NCBI): domain Bacteria; kingdom Pseudomonadati; phylum Pseudomonadota; class Alphaproteobacteria; order Hyphomicrobiales; family Aurantimonadaceae; genus Martelella; species Martelella sp. The sequence continues at coordinate 12,975 of NZ_CFHTCS010000046.1, forward strand.
TCATTGCCATGGCGATCATCACGCGCTGGCGCATGCCGCCCGAGAGTTCGTGGGGGTAGCTGTCCATTCGCTTGGCCGCCTCGGGGATCTCGACCAGTTCCAGCATTTCGATCGTGCGCCTGCGCCTCGTCGCCGCGTCCATGGTCTCGTGCAGGAACAGCATCTCGCCGATCTGGTCTCCGATCGTGAACAGCGGGTTGAGCGACGACATCGGCTCCTGGAAAATCATCGACATCTGGACGCCGCGCAGCCGCCGCCGCTCCGCCGCGCCAAGCTCCGTCAGTTCGAGCGCGCGGCCGTCGCGGTGGCGATAGGCAAGCGTGCCCGCCGCGATCCTGCCGTTCGGCGGCAGAAGGCCCATCAGCGCCAGCGAGGTCACCGATTTACCGGAGCCGCTCTCGCCCACCAGCGCAAGCGTCCGGCCGCGGCCGATGCTGAAGCTGACGTCGCGCAGCGCCGTCACCTCGCGCCCCTGGCCGCGAAAGCGGACGTTCAGTCCCCGGACATCCAGAATGGCGTCCCCGTTCATGAGGCCCTCCGCGCGGCCGGCTGAACGTCGTTGCCGATCACCGTCATGCGCGGCTCGAACAGCCGTTCCAGCGTCATGGTGTTGCCCTGACTGTCGAGGACCGGCAGCGAGGCCTCGGCAAAATCGAAAACCGTGAAATCGGCGCGCGTGCCCGCGGCAAGGCCGCCGCGCCCGCTGAGACCGAGCACGCCGCGCGGTCCGGCGCAGACCGCCTCGATACAGTCCTCGAACGACAAGCCGAGGCCGTAGAGCTTGGACATGGTGGTCGCGAGGTCGCGCACCGGGTCCTCGATGCTGTGGAGATGGAGGTCCGTCGAGATCGAGAACGGCTTCAGGCCATCGGCCATCGAGGCGCGTGCGGTCTCGAAATTGAACGAGGCCCCGCCATGTCCGATATCCATCAATATGCCCCGCGCCGCCATATCCTGCGCCATTTTGAACAGCGCATCGGTGTCGCGGATCGAGCCGGCGGCCTTGCCGTTGAAGCAATGGGTCACGATATCGCCCGGCGTCAGAAGTTCGAAGACCTCGTCAATCAGCGGCGGCGGTTCGCCCACATGCACCATCAGCGGCAGTTTGGTCATCTCGGCGACGCGCTTGGCGATCTTGGCGGGCGTGATCCCCCAGGAGCCGACGATCACGCCCGAGGCGCGCACCTTGATGCCGCAGATGACGTCGCGATTGGCCTCGACCACGGCCAGCGTCTTGTCGATGTCGATCGAGCGCCAGTCGATCAGTTCCGGCACCCGGTTGCAGGCGACGAGGCCGATCGAGCCGATATTGAGAAACGCCCGGACGGTTTCGGACTGGCGCTCGATCACGTATTCGCGCAAACCGTGAAAGCTTGCCTCGCCGGCCGAGCCGGCATCGGCCATGGCGGTGACGCCGGTCGGCCTGCCTGCCTGCGAGGCCCGAACCGAGATATCCGTGCCGCCATGCCAGACATGGACATGCAGGTCGCACCAGCCGGGCGACAGAAAAGCGCCGTTGCAATCGATGATCCGGGCGTCCGGCGCGGCGTTCTTCGCAACCAGGCCGTCATCGCTGATGTGGATTTGATCGGGAGCGTCATCGAACCCGATAATGCGGAAATTGACGAGGGTGAGAGACATTCAGGCTTCCTTGGCAAGATGCGGGTCGAGAGCGTCGCGCAGCGCGTCGCCGACGATCTGGAGCGTCAGTACGGACAGCGATATGGCAACGCCCGGAAACAGGATGAGATAGATGGCTGAGTCGAGGTACTGGCGGCCCTCATTCACCATAATGCCCCAGGTCGGGGTCTCGGGATCGACGCCGATGCCGAGGAAGGAAAGGCCGGCCTCGGCCAGCATCGCATAGGCGAAGATGAAGGTGGCCTGCACCAGGATCGGCGAAACGATGTTGCGCAGCGCATGCGTGATCATGATGCGCCAGGTCCGCGTGCCCAGCGCCCGGGCGGCCTCGACATAAGGCATTTCGCGGATGACCATCGTCGAGGCGCGGACGATGCGGGCGACGCGCGGCGCATAAACGATCGAGAGCGCGACCACGACATTGGTGAGGGTGCCGCCGAAGATCGCGACGAGCGACAGCGCCATGAGGATGTCCGGAAACGCCATCATCGCGTCGATCAACCGCGAAAACGGCCAGTCGAGCCGGCTGAAGAAGCCTGCCGTCAGGCCAATCACCACGCCAATCAGCGACGACAGGATCGCCACCGAAAGTCCGATGCTGAGCGAAGAGCGCCCTGCGTAGAGAAGGCGCGACAGTACATCGCGTCCAAACGCATCCGTGCCGAACCAGTGGGCAGCACTCGGTCCCTGCAGGCGCATGCGCACCGACATCGCATCGGGATTGGCGGGCGCCACCAGCGATGCGAACAGACAGAGAATCGCGATCGCCAGGAACACGACCAGCGAGACCTGAACCGAGCGCCGCGCAAGCAGGACACGGAAGAAACCGGGTTCGCCCGTGCCTTCCGGTTCGGCCGTGTCCGGCGTGCTGGAGGAAAGTGTCGTATCGGCCATGGTCAGTACCGCACCCGCTTGTCGATGACCAGATAGAGAAGGTCGGTCAGAAGATTGATGAAGACGTAGAGGATCGCCACCACGATGAGCGTGCCCTGGATCACGGGATAATCCCGTCGCAGCACCGCATTCACCACAAGGCTGCCAAGCCCCGGCAAATTGAACACCCGCTCCGTGACGACGGCGCCGGCCACCAGCAGCGCGAAGGTGAGCCCGACGACGGTGATGATCGGAATGCCGGCGTTCTTGAGTGCGTGACGCAGCACCACGCGGCGCTCGCTCATGCCTTTGGCGCGGGCGGTGCGCACATAGTCTTCGCTGAGAATGTCCAGCATCGAGGCGCGGGTGAAGCGCAGGATCAGCGCCGAGTTCACGATGCCGAGCGTGATCGAGGGCAGCACAAGATGCCACATTCGATCGAGGAAACCGGCATCGGGCCCGCCATAGCCGGAGGCGGGAAACCAGCCGAGTTCGGTGGCGAGATAGCGCTGAAAGATGAGGCCGGTCAGGAAGCTCGGAACCGATGCGGCGAGCATGGCGGTCGTCACCGCCGACTGATCCAGCGCCGAGCCGCGCCGGTAGGCGGCGTAGATGCCGATCGGCGTGGCGATGACGAGGGCGAAGATCAGCGAGAACAGCGACAGGAACACGGTCGGTTCGGCCCGCGCCGCCAGCACCGAGGTCACCGAATTGTCGAAGAACAGCGAGCGTCCGAGATCGCCCTGTGCGGCATTGGCGACGAAGGTGAGGTATTGCACGAAGATCGGCTGATCGAGGCCGAGGCTGGCGCGCAGTTCCATGACGTCCTGAGGCGTCGCGTCCGGCCCCAGCATCAGGGCTGCCGGATCTCCCGGCGCGAGCCGCACAAGCACGAAGGCAATCGTCAGCACGAGGAAGGTCACGATCAGCATGCCCACAAAACGCCTGATGAGATAATTTGTCATTCAGTTCGATTCCCTGGCATATCGACGAAGCATATCCGAGCCCCGGACGATAACCGCATTCGACGTCTCGCGACCATGAAGGACTTTTCAGGAGCCGGCCGGCGCAGCGATCATGGTGCCGCGCCGGCATGCCTCGTTATTCGGACGTCGAGGCATTCCAGAACTGCGGCCACGGCGAGGCGCTGACGCCTTCGAGCGTCTTCGACTTGCCTTGAAGCGCATTGAAGTTGCCGATCTTGATGAAGCCGACATTCTCGTAAAGCTCGGTCTGGAGTTCCTTGAACGCGGCCTTGCGGGTTTCCGGATCCGTTTCGGTGGTGAAACGGGCATAGATCTCGTTCTTGACCGGATCATTCCAGCCTTCACGCGCTTCGGCGGAGAAGCTGGAGATCAGCGCCGGCTCGGGCAGGAACGGGGAGTGGGTGATGTAGATGTCCCACAGATCGGGGTTGTTGCGTCGCTCGGCGAGCGTGGCCCAGTCCACGACATCCATCTGCACCTTGAAGCCGGCGGCTTCGAGTGCGGCCTTCGCGACCAGGGCCATCTGGTAGTGGAACTCGTACTGGCGCGAGGTCAGGATGCGCAGCGGCGTGTCGTCATAGCCCGCATTCTTAAGGTGCTCGGCGGCGGCTTTTATATCGTTCTGATTATAGAGTTCGACGCCGCCGTCATTGTTCCAGACCCAGCCTTCCGGGTACATCGCGCCTTCGACCTGATAGAATTTCTCGTCGCCAAAGGCGGCGTACAGCATGTCGTCGAAGGGCAGGGCGGCCTGGACGGCTTTGCGGATCTCGATATCGGTCATCATGCCCTTCTTGTGGTTCATCGCGAACAGCGGCCAACCGAAGGGCTCCAGCAACAATGGCTCGGCGACGTCGCTCGACTCCAGCCTGTCATAAGATTCCGTCGACAGGCTGTCGGCAAAATCGAACTGGCCGGAAAGCAAGCCTTCAACCCGCGTATTCGGATCGGCAACGGGCACGAAGCGGATTTCATCGGGAATCTGCTTGCGTTCGGCCGCGCCCGTCGGCTGGGTATAGCCGTCGAAGCGGACGAGCTGGATGTACTGGTCCGGCACATAGTCGGCTATCTCGTAAGGACCGGTTCCGACCACATTGTCGATATGGTCGGCGAGGATCTCCTCGGGATAGACCACCGCCGCCGAGTTTGAGAATGCGAGCAGGGAAAGAAGCGGCGCGTAAGGCTGGTTGAGCTTGATGGTCACCTCATAATCGCCGGTCGCCTCGACGCTGTCGACATAGGCGGCGACGCTCTTGCCGCGGGAGGCCACTTCGAGCCAACGCTCCAGCGAGCCGACAACGTCAGCCGAATCCATGGTGGAGCCGTCGTGGAAGGTGACGCCTTCGCGGATCGGAATGACATAAGTCAGCCCGTCATCGCTGACATCGGGCATGGCCGCGGCAAGCAGCGGAACCGTCGCCCAATTGTCGTCGAAGGTGAACAGGGTCTCGACGAAGTGCTGGGTCACGATGCTGACCACGTCCTTGGTGGACACCATGGGGTCGAACGTATCGGGTTCGCCGATCATGGCGACGTCGATTTCGGTTAGCACCTGGGCATGGCCGGACACGGCCATTGCGAGCGCC
>NZ_CFHTCS010000047.1:0-17856 GCF_984369615.1 Martelella sp.
GTTCCAGCGCAAGAGCGAATAGAAAAGATGGCGCTCGGCCGCCACGATCCTGCCGAACCGCGCAAGACCGGTGTCCGTGCCGGTGTCCGGGACCAGGTTGTTGTGCCGGCAGGACGGACAGAACGGCTCGTCGCTGCCTTCGGGCAGAAGCCAGTTGCAGACATTGAACCCGGCGTTCTGACAAAAGCGGAACTGGCGCCGCGTCTCGTCGGCCTTGTGCCAGTTGACGGAATCGACCGGCTTGAGAGCATACATGGCAACGCTCTGCGGGTCGAAGCCCAGCCGGTGGCCGCAGGCGACGCAAACCTCGTTGTCGAAATAGACGGTCTGACCGCAATGGTCGCATTCGAAAATCTTCATCATGGCCTCGCAATTGCGGCCGCCACGATCGACGGCCGTCAGCGTCCTGTAAACGGAAATGCCGTCATTTTGTTTCAGGCATGCCCGATCGTGGAAGAGAGCGAGGATGGGCGAACCCCCATCGAAAAGAGCGCGCGCTCATATTTACCATCCAGATCGCGATCGAACAGCAATTCCTCGATTGCGGGACAGGTCAGCCAGTCATTATTGGCAATCTCGCTCTCAAGCTGGCCAGGCGCCCAGCCGGCATAGCCGAGAACCAGAACCGCCCTTTCCGGCCCCTTTCCCGCGGCAACCGAGCGCAGGACGTCGAGCGTGCCGGTCATGAACAGCTCATCGGTGATGGGAATGCTGCCGTCGCCGGCGTAGTCGTCGGAATGCAGGACGAAGCCGCGGCCGGGCTCCACCGGTCCGCCGCAGAGCACGGGAAAATCGCCGATGCCGGGGGCGGAGACATCCGGGGCATTCTCATCCATCAGCTTGAGCTGTTCCAGCACTTCGGGAAAGGTGACGGACTGGGCGCGATTGATGACGAACCCCATCGCGCCATCCTCGGAATGGGCGCAGATATAGATCACGCTGCGTTCGAAATCGCTTTCCGCAAGCTGCGGCATGGCGATCAGGAACTGGCCGTCGAATGGGCCGCGTTCACGCTCCGTCATCAGGTTGTCAAACACATCGGCCTCCAGCAAAGTGTCCGCGCCGCTTTCGAAATTCATCCTAGGCATAGGTTCAACATGGGGCAAGGTCACGCGATGTTCAAATCAAATTGTCCGAAAAGGCGATGAGAAGCGTGGCGGGAGGCCCGCGCCTGCGCTAAGTGTCTCGCCATGAGACCTTTGACCCGCCACTTCGTCGTTGCCGCCATCGCGGCGTTTGCTCTTGCCGGCACGGCGCAGATGTCTTTCGCTGCCGCAACGCCCTGGGCTGAGGATACCGGCGGACGCATGCGCGTCATCCTCACGCCGCCAACGGATGACGGCACGATCGAGGCCGCGCTGCAGGTCGAGCCGGATCCCGGCTTCATCACCTATTGGCGTGAACCGGGCGAGAGCGGCATCCCGCCGCAGATCACCGTGACCGGTACGGGGCCCGCGCGGCTCGAGGCGATCGAATACCCCGTGCCCAAGCGCCTGAAGATCGCGGACGTGACCGATATGGGCTATGACGGCCCGGTGACCTTTCCGCTCACGCTGAAGGTCGCGCCCGGCCCGCTCCCGTCCCTCACCGTTACCGCCTTTGTGGGGCTCTGCAAGGATATCTGTATTCCCTTCCAGGCCAGTTTCGACATTCCGGCCCGGGCCGCGGCATTTGAGGAAACGCCGGTCGACAAGGCCATTCTGGCCGTTGCCCGTACGACGCTGCCCGAGAGGCCGTCGGCGGATTTCCGGGTCGACGAGGCCTCTCTCAGCGCTGACGGCCTCAGGCTTGCCCTCACGCTTCCCGACCCCGGCGCCGGTGACGAGATCACCCTTGCCAACAGTCTTGGCTATATAGTCGAGGCGCCTGCCGGGCGGATGGAAAACGGGCAATATCTCGTCGACATCCCCCTGTCCGCCCTGCCCGAGGATGCCGATCCGGAGAAGGGCGACTGGCTGCTTCTGGCGAAAACCGGCGACCGGGCCATGGAAACGCCGCTTGTCATCGCGCCCGCGCCACCCTAAGTCCTTATTGCGCTTTTTCAACACACGCAAAGAGGATTTCAAAAATGTCGATTGCCAAGGGAGACAGTCTGCCGTCAGCCACCTTCATGGAACTGACGGAGAACGGGCCGGAGAAGGTCGCAAGCGACGAATTCTTCAAATCGAAGCGGATCGTGCTGTTTGCCGTGCCGGGCGCCTTCACGCCCACCTGTTCCATCAACCACCTGCCGACCTATCTGGAGAACCGGGACGCGATCCTCTCGCGCGGCGTTGACGAGATCGCCGTCATTGCCGTCAACGATCCCTTCGTCATGGGCGGCTGGGCCAAGGCGACGGGCGGCGAAGACAAGATCCGCTATCTGGCCGACCCCGATGGCGCCTTTGCCAAGGCGCTCGGCATGGAGCTCGATCTTTCCGGAGCCGGACTCGGCACGCGCTCCAAGCGCTATTCCATGCTGGTGAAGGACGGCGTCGTCGAAGAACTCAATGTCGAGGACGACTCCGGCGAGGCCACGGTTTCCGCGGCGGCCACCATTCTGAGCCAGCTTTGAAGCTTGTCCGCCGGGCCGCTCGTTCGACGGCCCGGCCCTCATGGCCTTAAACGCGCCACGCGCTCCGCTGAGCGCCCGACCGCTTGCTTTCCGCCGCACAAGGCTGCAATGATCGGGATGTCTCTCTTTGTAGGGGCGTCGGTCGGAAATGCGACAGCCGGATCCGAGTGTGATGAAGCGTGAAGTCCTGAAACCCCTCCGCTCGATCGGCACGATCCTCATTGCTGCCGCCCTTGTGGCCGCGACACCCTTCGTCGTTCCGAACGGCATGGACGCCGTGCGGCTGCTTGCGGCGCATGACGATCCGGTTGCGATCACCGATTACCGTCTGGACCGGCTTGCCCCCTCGGAATACGAGGTGGCGATCCTCGAAGCGCTTGCGGATGACGACCCGGACCTTGCGGGAAGCGTGCTGGCGCTCGCCGACAGCCGCGGCATTCCGATCGACGGCGCATTGCGCGATCGCACCGAGGTCGCCGTCTTCAACGAAAACAGCCTCGGCAACCGGCTCTCGGATATGTTCGAGGGGGCGCTGACCGGCCGCCCCGACAGCGCGGCGGGCCTGATCGGCGCGGTCGCAACCGATCTCACAACGGTCGGCGACGTTCGCGACATCATCATAGAAGGCGGCGCCTACCTCTCCGGCGAGGACTACGATCCCTTCATTCTCGGCATTTCCGTCGCGGGCATCGCGATCACCGGCGCTGTGATCCTCTCGGCGGGTTCGGCGACCACGGCGAAGGTCGGCACAAGCGCCTTGAAGGCCGCCGGCAAGGCCGGGGCGCTGACGGCGCCGCTGCGCCGTTCCTTCACCAGCCTCTCGCGCCAGGCCGTGAACGCGCCCGCCTTGCGCACGGCCGTTCCCCTGCTCAAGCGCGGCAATGTGCCGGCGGCAAGCCGGGCGCTTTCCGCCTCGCTCAACGCCAAGCCGCTGCTGCGCATGCAGGATGCCGCCGCCAATGTCGGCACGGTGATGACCAAGCAGGGGTTGCGGGCGGGAACCGACATGCTCAAGGTCGCGGACACGCCGGCCGACCTCACCAAGTTCGGCAAGCTTTCGGCGCGTGTTGGCAAGCGTTTCCGCGCCGTCGTGTTTCTGCTGGGCTCCGGCGCTGTCACCCTCTCCGGGCTTCTGCTGACCGCGGCAGGCTGGACCACGTCCTTTGCCGTCTGGCTGGCGGGGGCGGCCTATTTCGGCTTTCGCCTGTTCAGGCTTTCATGGCGCATCGCGCTCTTGCCCTTCGGCCGTCTGCTTGTCCGCCTGATGGCCTGAGCTCGTTCAGATCTTCATGTCGAAGACGAGAATGCCCGACTGGCCGCCGGCGGCGGCGGCGAGGATCTTTTCGCCCACCGCCCTGTGGTCGGGATGGTCGAGATAGGCGTCGCGCGCGGAGGCGTCCTCAAAGGTGACGGCGAAACCGTCGGCATAGCCGCTGTCGAGGCCTTCGGGCGAAACGTTCGGCCCGCCCTTCACATCGACGATCCCACCTATGACGTCCTTCAGCGCGGCGATGCCGGCATAGATGGCTTCCTTTTCGGAAGCCGTGACCTCCTGCCGAAATCGAATGAATACGCAATGCAAGATCATGAATTTCCTCCAGAATGGCGGCCTGGCCTACGCCTTCACCGACCCATTTTATATGGTTCCATCCCCAGGCGCGCCAGTTCATCGGCGCGCTCGTTTTCCGCGTGGCCGGCATGGCCCTTCACCCAGAAGAGGGTCACGTCATGGCGGTTGCGCTGCTCTTCCAGCGCCTGCCAGAGTTCGACATTCTTCACCGGCTTTTTCGCCGCCGTCTTCCAGCCGTTCTTCTTCCAGCCGTGAATCCATTTGCCGATGCCGTCCTTCAGATAGACGCTATCGGTATAAAGCGACACCGCGCAAGGCTCCTTCAGCGCTTTCAGCGCCTCGATCGCCGCCATCAGCTCCATGCGGTTGTTGGTCGTGAGCCGCTCTCCGCCCGAAAGCTCGCGTTCCTTCTCGCCGTAACGCAGCACCGCGCCCCAGCCGCCCGGTCCGGGATTGCCCGAACAGGCCCCGTCGGTGAAGATCTCGATCGTTTTCATGTTCACGACAGCCCGTATTCGCGTGCGCTCCTGACCGAGCGGTGGAAGCGCAGATAGCGCAGATATTCCAGCGGATCCTTCTTGACCACCAGCGCGCCCTCCGGCGTCGTAAGCCAGTCATAGAGCCGGGTCAGGAAGAAGCGCAGCGCCGAGCCGCGCGCCAGCAGCGGCAAGGCCTCGATCTCGGCGGCACTCAGCGGCCGCACGCTCTGATAGCCCTCGATCAGCGCCCGCGCCTTGGTGACATTGAAGGCGCCGTCCTTTTCGAAACACCAGGCATTGAGGCAGATCGCCAGGTCATAGGCAAGGAAATCATTGCAGGCGAAATAGAAGTCGATCAGGCCCGAGAGCGTATCGCCGATGAAGAACACATTGTCGGGAAAAAGATCGGCATGAATGACGCCGTCGGGCAGGTCCACCGGCCAGCGATCCTCGAGCAGCGCCAGTTCGTCGGTGATTTCGCTTTCAAGCCCCCGCTGGACCTCGTCGGCGCGGACGGCGGACTTGTCCCACAGATCGACCCAGCCTTTCAGCGACAGCGCGTTCTCGCGGCGGATCGCAAAATCCTGCCCGGCGATGTGCATGCGGGCAAGCGCCGCGCCCAGCTCGCGGCAGTGGCGCGCCTCGGATTTCCTGAGCCACATGCCCTCCAGGAACGAGATCAGCGCCGCCGGCCGGCCGCAGAGCCGCCCATAAAGCGCGCCGTCCGAGCGTTCAAGCGGCAACGGGCAGGACAGGCCCCGCTCGGCCAGATGCTGCATCAGCCCGAGATAGAACGGCAGGTCGTTTTCATCGACCCGTTTTTCGTAAAGCGTCAGGATCAGCGAAAACCGGTCCGTGTGCAGCAGGAAGTTCGAGTTCTCGACGCCCTCGGCAATGCCCTTGAAGGACAGGAGCGTGCCGCAGTCGTAGGCCTGAAGGAAATCCTTCAGCTCGACCTCGTTGATGTCGGTGTAGACGGCCAATGCAAATCCCCGATGGAAAACCTGCTGCTGGTTTTCACGATGGCCGCGTCGCTGTCAAGCAAACACGATAAGAACTGCGAGGCCGATCCGCCTACCGCCCGTTGACGAAGGCCATATCCTCGACCGTCAGCTCGACATCGCGCAGTTCCCGGTTCACCAGAAAATGCTCGTTCTCGATCGCCGTTTCGGCAAGCTCGACCGTCGCGTCGAAACGGTCGCGGAAGGCTTCGATGATCTCGTTGACGATCACTTCCGGCGCCGAAGCGCCGGCCGAGATGCCGAGCGTTCCGATCTCGCCGATCGCATCGAAATCGAGTTCCGAGGCGCGCTGCACCAGCATGGCGCGTTTCGCGCCGGCGCGGCTTGCGACCTCGACAAGGCGCTTGGAATTCGACGAATTTGGCGCGCCGACGATGATGAAGAGGTCGCAGCCCGGAGCGGCTGCGGAGACGGCCTCTTGCCGGTTGGTCGTCGCATAGCAGATCGAATCGGCCGATGGCGCGGTGAGGTTCGGGAAGCGCTCCCGCAATTTGGCGATGACCTCCGCCGTGTCCTGAACCGACAGCGTCGTCTGGGTGACATAGCCGAGATTGTCCGGGTCGGCGGGTTCGTATTTTTCCGCGTCCGCCACCGTCTCGACGAGCGACACGGCGCCTTGCGGCAATTGCCCCATCGTGCCGATGACCTCCGGGTGCCCGGCATGGCCGATCAGCACCACATGGCGGCCGAGCCGTTCATGGCGCATGGCCTGCTTGTGCACCTTGGAAACCAGGGGGCAGGTGGCGTCGAGATAGAAGAGATTGCGGCTTTCGGCGTCGGCCGGCACGGATTTCGGCACGCCATGGGCGGAAAACACCACGGGCTGTTTTCGGTGTTCGGCCGGGATTTCGTCAAGTTCCTCGACAAAAATCGCGCCCATGGCCTCCAGCCCCTCGACCACGTAACGATTGTGGACGATCTCGTGGCGGACATAGACCGGCGCGCCATAGCGTTTCAGCGCCAGAACCACGATCTGTATCGCGCGGTCGACGCCCGCGCAGAAGCCGCGCGGACCGCACAGACGGATGGTGAGTGGGCTCCTGGTCATGTCGGGCTCTTTCGTATCTGTCATTCCGTCGCCTTCTGCTCTTCGCCCCAAGATGGGTTTTCGGCGCGGCAAATCAACGTCTGCACCTGATACCAATGATGACGGTCCCTTGTCCAATGCGCGTTGGCGCCGGACGTGGACGGCAGCGCGACAACGGGGATATCGCCGATGCCGGTTTCCAGCGGACCGCAGCCGATCGTCCTGTCCGCAAAGAAGATCCGCGCTGCCGTCAGGCTGGTGAAGGCCACGAGTTTCGGCCGGCAGCGCAGCATCTTTTCGCGAAAGCCCTGAAGGTCGAAATGCTTCGCAGACAACCCCCGATCCATGCCGCTCTCGACCTGGTTGAGGTCCGTCAGCCCGATGCCGTAGTCGAGCAGCCGGCGAAAGTCCGCCGGATCGATCCGCTCGGGCGTCAGGCCCGTCTCGTGCAGGGTGCGATAGAAGCGGTTTGACGGGTTGGCGTAAAAAGAACCGGTGCGGGCCGAGATCGTGCCCTTGGCGGTTCCGCAGAACACGATCCTGAGACCAGGCGCCAGGAGGTCAATCACGGCGGCGGCGCCTCCTGACAACCAGTATGCCGACGCCGACGGCAAGCACCGCCGCCAGACCATACCAGGTGACGGCGTATTGCAGGTGGTTGTTGGGAAAGGAAATGCGGGTGACGCCGCCGACCGGCAGACCTCCGGGATTTCCCGCATCACCGGCGTCGATGAAGAAGGGCAACACCGTTTCTCCGTCAAGCCCGGCGGAAGCCGCCATGGCATCAAGGTCCTTCCAGTAGAAGATGTTTTTCGACAGATCGTTCTCGGGAACAAGAAAGGACGGCTTTCCCGAAAGGCGCTCGCGCGCAAGGCCGGTTATGGTGACGGGGCCCTCCACCTGGCCTTCGGCCCGCGTAGCAGCCTCCTTCCGGTCGAAAGGCACAAAGCCCCGGTTGACGAAGACCATGCGCCCGTCCTCGAGCCTGAGCGGCGTGTAGACGTAATAGCCGGACAGCCCCTCGAAGGTCGCAAAATAATGCCGCTCGCGGTCATGCTCGAATGCGCCGCGCACGGTAACGGGGCGGTAGCGGATATCCGCGCCCTCCGCCGCCATCGTCTCGATCTCGGCAAGCGGAACCGGAGACGCCGCAAGACGCGCCTCGACGGTCGCCAGAAGCGCCTCCTTCCAGTGGAGCCGGCGGACCTGCCAGTTGCCAAGCAGGATCAGCGCAGTGAAGGCAAAAAGCGCCAGCGCTAGCCCGAAAATGCCGAAGGGCGAAAGACGACGCTCAGGCATCATCGGTACGATCGATCACGCCTTCCGCGGCGCTGTGACGGTATTGCAGGCCGATCAGCACGCCCTTGAAGGCTCTGAGCGCGCCGAGCGACAGCGCGATCGTCACCGGCACCCAGATGACGGCATGCACCCAGAGCGGCGGCGAATAGGTGATCTCCGTCCAGAGCACCAGCGCGATCACCAGAAAGCCGACGGCGAACATCACGAAGACGGCCGGCCCGTCGCCGGAATCGGCAAAGTCATAGTCGAGCCCGCAGTTCTCGCATTCCGGCTTCAGCGTCAGGAAACCGTCGAACAGCTTTCCCTTGCCGCAGCGCGGGCAACGGCCGGCAAGGCCCGGCAGGATCATGCCTGCGGGTTTCCGAGTGTGGTCGTGATTTGACATGGAACGGTTCGCCCCGCAACGAGACCGGCGCGGCGCCTCTTACTGAATGACATCCCGCCACTCTCCATGGCGGATACTGAGCGCCTTGAAGAAGGGGCAGAGGGGTACAATTTTCCAGCCGCCCTGGCGCGCCGCATTGACGGCATGTTCGGCGAGTGCCTGACCGACGCCCTTGCCGCGCAGCGCATCGGGCACGCCGGTGTGGTCGATGATAACAAGATTCGCGGACGCGCGCGAATAGGTCATCTCGGCTTCGTGGCCGTCGACATTGGCGAAATAGCGTCCGCCCGAAGCGGTCTTTTCCTCATGGATATCGATGACGGTGCCTCACAAAAAAACCGGCCGCCGCATCAGGAGAGGCGGCGGCCGCAAATCTAGGCTCAATGCCCGGTTTCGGCAAGGGGGGCGCCCCAGCCGCCCCAGATATAGATCGTGAAGAACAGGAACAGCCAGACGACGTCGACGAAGTGCCAGTACCAGGCCGCCGCTTCGAGCCCGAAATGCCGCTCCGGCGTGAAGGCGCCGCGCGCGGCGCGCACCAGACAGACGATCAGGAAGATCGTGCCGACGATGACGTGAAAGCCGTGAAACCCGGTCGCCATGAAAAAAGTCGCGCCATAGATCGAATTCTTGAAGGCGAACGGCGCCTCGTAATATTCGTAGGCCTGAACGCCGGTGAACAGCAGGCCGAGCACCACCGTCAGCGTCAGCCCCTGAATCAGCCCCTTGCGGTCACCATGCAACAGCGCGTGATGCGCCCAGGTCAGCGTCGTGCCGGACAGGAGCAGGATGACCGTGTTGTAGAGCGGGAAGTGCCAGGGATCGACAACGGCTATGCCTTCAGGCGGCCACGTACCCCCTGTTGCCTCGACGCGGGAGGCCTGGATCGCCTCTCCGGTAAACAGGCTCGCATCGAAGAACGCCCAGAACCACGCCACGAAGAACATCACCTCGGACGCGATGAACATGATCATGCCGTAACGCAGATGCAGCGAGACGACCGGCGTATGATGCCCCTCCTGCCCCTCCTTGATCGTATCCGACCACCAGCCGTGCAGAACGTAGAGAACGACGACCAGACCGATCAGGAACAGCCATGGCTGCGCCAGATTGAGCCCGAACATGGTGAACGACCCGCCGCTCAGATAGCGCATGTAGCCGACGCCGCCGAAGGCCATCAGGAAAACGCCGATCGAGGCGACCAGCGGCCAGGGGCTCGGGTCGATGATGTGGTAGTCGTGGTTTTTGTGTTGCGTTTCCGCCATTGATGGTCCCCGTTTCCTCTCCCACGCAGCATAAGGGCCGAATTCGCTGCGTTAATCAATCCCCGCAGATGACAATCCGCAATTCACGCCGGCCGGTCAACTCTTTGAACCGGCAGCCTTTACCCCCAGTGCCGCAGCCTCGGAAGCGGCAGGCAGATCATGCTCGAAAAATGTATAGGACAGGGTCAGCACCTTGATGTCCTTGGTCTCCTCGGCCTCCGTGATCGCCGGATCGACGAAGAACACCACCGGCATTTCCAGCGTCTCTCCGGGCGGCAGCGTCGTATCGGTAAAACAGAAGCACTCGACCTTGTTGAAATAGGCCCCGGCCTGCAGCGGCGTCACGTTGAAGATCGCCTGACCGTTGATCGGTTCGCTCGACTTGTTGCGCGCCGTAAACATGACTTGCACCGTCTCGCCGATCTTCGGCGACACGGAGGACTGCATCGGCTTGAACTCCCAGTCGAGGCCCGGCGCGACATTGGCGTCGAAGGTGACCTTGATGGTCTTGTCGAGAATGGTGTTCGAATATTGCTCGACGCGCTGGGCCGTGCCGTTATAGCCGGTCACCTGGCAGAAAATCCGGTAGAGCGGCACGGCGGCAAAGCTCATGCCTGTCATGCCGACGACGAAGACGAGGCACATCGCGACGATGGCGCCGTTGTTGCGCGGTTTCTGTCTTGTCTCCTCCGTCATGCCTTCCCTCTCCTCAGGCCGAACCGAACTTGACCATGGTGATGACGTAGAACAGCACCACCAGGCCGAACAGAAGCAGGCCGAGCGCGATGTTGCGCCCCCGCCGGGCCTTCTTCTGCTTCTCTGTAAGCTTGACTGTCTCGATCATGGCGCCCTCAGCCGACAAGCATGAAGACGGCGCGATCGACAATCAGCGCGGCGAAGATCGAAAACAGGTAGACGATCGAGAAGCCGAACATTTTCCTGGCCGGCAGCATGCGCTGGTCACCCTCGGGCATCGCCCGGACTTTCAGCGCGGCATAGATGAAATAGGCGCCCATCGCTCCGGCAAAAACCGCATAGGCCGGGCTTGCAAGCCCGGTGAGCGCGGGCGCGACGCCGGCGACCGCCGTCAGCACGGCGTAGACGACCATCTGGTTCTTGGTCGACTTTTCGCCCGCGACATTCGGCATCATCGGAATGCCGACATCGTCATAATCGCGCATCTTGAACAGCGCCAGCGCCCAAAAATGCGGCGGCGTCCACAGGAAGGTGATGGAAAACAGGATGATGCTGTCGAGCGAGATGCCGCCCGTGACAGCCGCCCAGCCAACCATGGGCGGGAAAGCGCCCGCTGCCCCGCCGATGACGATGTTCTGCGGCGTCGAACGCTTCAGCCACATCGTGTAGAAGACGGCGTAGTACAGAATCGTGAACGCCAGCAGTCCGGCGGCAAACCAGTTGACCGCAAGGCCGAGCGTGGCGACGGAAAAGCACGACAGCGCGATGCCGAAGGCAAGCGCCTCCTGACGGGCCACGCGGCCGGCAGGGATGGGACGCCTGGCCGTGCGCGACATGACGGCATCGATATCGGAATCATACCACATGTTGAGCGCGCCGGCGGCCCCTGCTCCGGTGGCGATGCAGAGGATCGCGATCGCGCCCATGACCGGGTTGATCGGGCCGGGCGCCAGGAACAGCCCGGCAAAGGCCGTAAACACCACCAGCGACATCACCCGCGGCTTCAAAAGCGCGAAGTAATCGCGCGCCGTCGCCTCCGATAGGCCGATATCGGCATGTCCCAGGCCGGTCTCGCTGTCCAGTACTGTCATTCTGTGCTCAGTCTCGTTGTTTGTGAAAGCCCGCGCGCCCCAGGTCGGCGCGCGGCCTTCAATGCGTTTCAGTGGCGCAACTCAGCGCACGCGCGGCAGTTCCGACCACTGGTGGTAGGGCGGCGGCGAGGAAAGCTGCCATTCGAGCGTGGTTGCGCCCGGACCCCAGGGATTGTCGCCAGCCACCCGCTTTTTCGCAAAGGCCTCATAGATGCCGTAGAGGAAAATGAGAACCCCGATGGCCGAGATATAGGAGCCGTAGGACGAAACCGCATTCCAGCCGGCAAAGGCGTCCGGATAGTCGATATAGCGGCGCGGCATGCCCGAAAGACCGAGGAAGTGCTGCGGGAAGAACACGAGGTTCACACCGACAAACATGACCCAGAAATGGATATGTGCGACGCGCTCATTATACATGTAGCCGGTAATCTTCGGGAACCAGTAGTACCAGCCGGCGAAGATCGCGAACACCGCGCCGAGCGACAGCACGTAATGGAAATGCGCGACCACGTAATAGGTGTCGTGCAGCGAGCGGTCGAGCCCGGCATTGGCGAGTTGCACCCCGGTCACGCCGCCGACGGTGAACAGGAAGATGAAGCCGATCGCCCAGACCATCGGCGGCCTGAAGCTGATCGACCCACCCCACATGGTGGCGATCCACGAGAAGATCTTCACGCCCGTCGGCACCGCGATCACCATGGTGGCGAAGACGAAGTAGCGCTGCGTGTCGAGCGACAGGCCCACCGTGTACATGTGGTGCGCCCAGACGATGAAGCCGACGGCGCCAATCGCAACCATGGCATAGGCCATGCCGAGATAGCCGAAGACCGGCTTCTTCGAGAAGGTCGAGATGATGTGGCTGATGATGCCGAAGCCCGGCAGGATCAGGATGTAGACTTCCGGATGACCGAAGAACCAGAACAGATGCTGGTAGAGGATTGGGTCGCCGCCGCCGTCGGGCGAGAAGAACGTCGTGCCGAAGTTCCGGTCCGTCAGCAGCATGGTGATGCCGCCCGCCAGAACCGGCAGCGACAGAAGCAGCAGGAAGGCGGTAACCAGAACCGACCAGGCGAAAAGCGGCATCTTGTGCAGCGTCATGCCCGGCGCGCGCATGTTAAGGATCGTGGTGATGAAGTTGATCGCGCCGAGGATGGAGGAAATGCCCGCCACGTGCAGCGCGAAGATCGCCAGATCCACTGCCGGCCCCGGCATGCCCGTGGTCGAGAAGGGCGGGTAGAGCGTCCAGCCGCCGCCGACGCCGTTGGAGCCCGCCGGCCCTTCCACGAACATGGACAGCAGCAGCAGCAGGAAGGCCGGAACAAGCAACCAGAACGAAATATTGTTGAGGCGGGGAAACGCCATATCCGGCGCGCCGATCATGATCGGGATCATCCAGTTGGCGAAACCGCCGATCATCGCCGGCATCACCATGAAGAAGATCATGATCAGGCCGTGCGCCGTGGTGAAGACGTTGTAGAGGTGCTTGCCCTGATCGACGGCCGCAGCGCCTGCGTCTCCGTAGACCATGGAGGCCAGGCCGTTGAAGATCTGGATGCCGGGCTCCTGCAGCTCCATGCGCATGGCGATAGAGAGCGCGCCCCCGATGATGCCCGCGCAGATGGCGAAGATCAGGTAGAGCGTGCCGATATCCTTGTGATTGGTCGACAGGAACCAGCGGGCGAAAAAGCCGGGCTTATGGTCGTCGTCGTGAGCGGTGTGCGTGCCTGCTTCGGCCATGTTCGTCTCCCTCCCCCTCAGTCTTTGTCCGCAAGCAGAACGGCGTCCTGCTGCGCATTGTCGATACTGGCCATCAGCGCCCTGTTGGCGGCTTCCACATCCGTTGCGGCGGAAGCCTGCCAGGTCTCGAACTGCTCGGCCGAGACCGCGCGGATCGCGATCGGCATGAAGGCGTGGTCCTTGCCGCAGAGCTCGGAACACTGGCCATAATAGATGCCCTCCTCATCGGCCTTGAACCAGGTCTCGTTGAGGCGACCGGGCACGGCGTCGATCTTGATGCCGAAGGCCGGCATGGCGAAGGAATGGATGACATCCGTGGGCGCGGCCGTCACCAGGAGGCGCACCGTCTCGCCCACCGGCACCACCATTTCGTTGTCGACGGCAAGAAGCCGCGGATAGACGGCCTTGTCTTCCTTGCCGTATTCGGCACGCTGGTCTTCCGTCAGCATGTAGGAGGAATAGGAAATCTCGCCGTCCTCGATTTCCGGATAGTCATAGCTCCACAGCCACTGGGTCGCCGTCGCCTTGACCGTCAGCTTGGGATCTTCCGGCATGGTCAGTTGCGCCGTCAGCAGGTTGAAGGACGGCACGGCGAGGAACAGGAGGATGAGAACGGGCGCGACCGTCCAGACCACCTCGATCATGGTGTTGTGGCTGGTGCGCGATGCTTCCGGGTTCCTCGACGCCCTGAAGCGTACCATCACGGTGATCAGCAATGCCAGAACGAAGAGCACGATCGGCACGATAAACCAGAGCGTATACTGCTCGAACCAGCGAATTTGATGCATGATCGGCGAAGCCGCAGGCTGCATGCCCATTTCCCACGGCTTGGGCTGCGCCGCATAGGCGCTGCCCGTGCCCGCAAGACAGAGAAGAGCTGCCACGCATGCTCTGGTCTTGTTCATCACGTTGAATTCTCCCTCCATCGTTTGACCGTGGTCAAACCGGACCCTTTCCAAGGACGCTATATGGCACAAAAGGCCTGAATCGCGTTTAAGGCCATGATAACATCTATTTACGCTCGCGCACGCCCTTGCCGCGCGCAGCGGCGCAGAAGGTGTACCCGTTTTTCTCCCTCAGTCACAATTATGCCATAGCATTTGCCGATTTGAAGCGTCAAATTGTCTCACGCGGAGGGAACAAGAATCAGAAATTTCGTTTCGGCTTTGCTCTCCTCCGTCGCGCGGCGCCGTTGAAAATTTCCTCTGAAACCTGCAAAACCCTTTCAGACGAAAACGCCTTATCCATTTGATGCAGGACACCGCGCCATGCCCACATTTCCAGCAAACCGTCTGTCGCGCGCAATGAGCGCCATAACCACGCTCGCGAGCGTGCTGTTTGCGCTCTCAGCCATGCCGGTGAGCGCCCAGGAGAATGCCGCGCCGGAAAATGCCGCGCCGACGACCGGCCGGAGCATTGATCTCGGCGGCGAGCAGGATCCGACCATGGTGCGCGCGAATCACGGCGCATGGTCCATGATCTGCGACCAGCCGCCCGGCTCCACGCTCGAACAATGCGCGCTGATGCAGAACGTGATCGCCGACGATCGTCCCGAAATCGGCCTTTCCATCGCGGTGCTGAAGACGGCCGACCGGCAGGCGACCCTGCTCAGGGTGCTCTCCCCCCTCGGCGTGTTCCTGCCAGAAGGTATGGGGCTTTTCGTCGACGGCGTGAACATCGGCAAGGCCGCTTTCTCGCGCTGCTATCTCGACGGTTGCTATGTGGAGGTGGATATCGACGAGGACCTGATGAAGATCCTGCGCGCCGGCACCGAGGCCGTATTTACCCTGAACTTCTCCATCGACCAGGACACGATCGGCATTCCGGTGGACCTTTCCGGCTTCGGCGAAGGCTTCGACGCCCTGCCCTGATATTGCGCCCGCCACATCCTATATGGAGGCGTGACACGGAAAAAGGACGAAAGCCACATGACGGACCGCGACCTGATCAGCCATTTCGACGCCGACGAAACCACGATCCGCGACATCGTTTCGGATACGCTGCATGGCGCCGATGATGGCGAACTCTATGTGGAATACAGCCAGAACGAATCGCTGACCTTCGATGACGGCCGGCTGAAGAGCGGCTCCTTCAACACCGGCCACGGCTTCGGCCTGCGCGCGGTTGCCGGCGAGGCGAGCGGCTTTGCCCATGCCGGAGAACTCTCGCTCGGGGCTTTGAAGCGCGCCGCCTCGACGGCCAAGGCGGTTACGGCCGGCTACAAAGGCGCCTATGCGGAGCCGCCGCGCGGCACCAATACCAGGCTTTATTCTGACGAAAACCCGATCGGCGCGCCGAGCTTCGAGGAGAAGGTCAGGCTTCTCGGCGAAATCGATGCCTATCTTCGCGAACGCGACCCGCGCGTGCGCCAGGTCTCCGCCTCGCTCGCCGCAAGCCACCAGGTTGTCGATATCCTCAGGGCCGACGGCTACCGCGTCGGTGATGTCCGGCCAATGACGCGGCTCAATATTTCCGTCGTCGTCGGCGAAGGCGACCGGCAGGAGACCGGCTCCTTCGGCATCGGCGGACGGGAAGGCTTCGCCGATCTCTTCGCCCGCCAGGACTGGCAGTCGGGCGCGGAAGAGGCACTGCGCAAGGCCTTCGTCAATCTCGAGGCGATCGAGGCGCCGGCCGGCACCATGGATGTCGTGCTCGGCAATGGCTGGCCGGGCGTGATGATCCACGAGGCCGTCGGCCACGGACTGGAAGGCGATTTCAACCGCAAGGGCCTTTCCGCCTTTTCCGGCCTCGTCGGCGAGATGGTCGCGGCCCCCGGCGTCACCATTGTCGATGACGGCACGATCGCAAGCCGCCGCGGCTCGATCTCCATCGACGACGAAGGCACGCCGTCCGGCTACAATGTGCTGATCGAGAACGGGCGGCTGACGGGCTACATGCAGGACCGCATGAACGCGCGGCTGATGGGCGTCGCCCCCACCGGCAACGGCCGCCGCCAGTCCTATTCGGACCTGCCGATGCCGCGCATGACCAATACCTATATGCTCGCCGGCGACAAGACCAAGGACGAGATCATATCCTCTGTGAAGAAGGGCATCTATGCCGTCACCTTCGGCGGCGGGCAGGTGGACATCACCTCCGGCCAGTTCGTCTTCTCCTGCACCGAGGCCTATCTGATCGAAAACGGCGGGATCGGCGCGCCGATCAAGGGCGCGATGCTGATCGGCAACGGCCCCGACGCGATGAAGCGCGTTTCCATGGTCGGCAACGACCTTGCGCTCGACAACGGCATCGGCAATTGCGGCAAGGCCGGGCAATGGGTGCCGGTCGGGGTCGGCCAGCCGCATCTCAGGCTCGACCAGGTGACCGTCGGCGGCACGCAGGCTTAGCGTTTTTTTTACCGCTCATGATGTTTGATGGGCGCCATGTCTTGCGTACCCGAATCTTCAGGCATCGCCGCGGGCGAAACCGGACTTGTCATCCGTCCATTCACGGCGGATGACAATGCCCGGCTGACCGCAATCTGGTATGCCGCCTCGCGCCTCTCGCACCCCTTCCTGCCGGACGACCTCCTTTTGCGCCAGCGCCGCGAGATTTCCGAAAAATACCTGCCGGAGACGGAGACCTGGGTCGCGGTCAGGAACGGTGACCCGGTCGGCTTCATCGGTCTGATCGACCAGTTCATCGGAGGACTGTTCGTTTCGCCGGATGTCCAGAGCCTCGGCATCGGCGGACGGCTGCTCGACCATGCGTTTGCCCTCAAGAGCAAGCTGGCGCTTGAAGTCTATGCCGCCAACACGCGCGCGGTCGCCTTTTATCGCCGCCACGGCTTTTGCGGCGTGCGCCGCCGCGAAACCGACGACAACGGCCTGCCGCATCCTCTGATCCTGATGCAGAAACCCTGCCCGGCCGGCCAAAGACGCTTCGGCGAGCTGCAGAATCCGACGCGGTAGGAAGGTCTCACTGCGCGAGATAGGCCTCGAGCACCGCCACGATCAGCCCGTGGTCGTCGGCGCTGGCAAGGCCCGACACGGTGATGGCGGCGAAGACGCCGGCGCCCTTGATCCGCACCGGAAAACTGCCGCCGTGATCTGCATAATCCTTGAGATCGAGGCCGATTTCCGGGCCGATCGTGCGGCCCTTGCGCCTGTGCTCCAGTTCGATCGCATAGGACGAGCGGTGGAAATGAAAGACGACGTTGGACTTGCGTCGCGCCCACATGTCGTTGTCCGGCGCGGAACCCGGCAGGGCGGCATGAAACAGGGTGCGGTTCGGCGTGCGGATATTGATCACCACCTTCGCCTCGTGCGCCAGCGCGCGGCCGACCAGCCGCTGGCCGAGATCCCAGGCGTCGTCCTCGCTGAAGGTGGTAAACACCAGCCGCTCTTCCTGAGCGGCGACGTCCTTTTCCATGTCTGCGATATCGTTCATTCTTTCCTCCCGTGCCGGAAATGCGACGTCTGTCAGGGATACATCCTGACCTTCTGCCAGCCGCCCTCGGGGCTTGCCCGGCGGAACTCGATCCGGTCGTGCAGGCGGAACTTGCCGTCGCGCCAGAATTCGATCGAGACCGGCTTCAGCCGGAACCCGGACCAGTAGGACGGGCGCGGCACCTCGCCGACGCCGTACTTGGCGGTATGCTGCGCCACGGCCTTTTCCAGCGCGAACCGGCTTTCCAGCGGCCGCGACTGCTTAGAGGCCCAGGCGCCGATGCGGCTGGCGCGCGGGCGGGACTGGAAATAGGCATCCGCCTCCTCTTCCGACACCACCTCG
>NZ_CFHTCS010000048.1:0-17771 GCF_984369615.1 Martelella sp.
CCGACCTTTCCACTGTCAATTTCGACAATGACGTGGTCTTCACCTGGAACGGCACAACCTCCGGCGTGCGCGTGCCCAATGCCGATTTCATTCCGGCGGACCGCAAGGGCCTGACCATTTGCGACGCCACCTCGGCGGTGTTCGCGCAGAAGGTCGACTTCAACAAGCTCGACGTCGTCACCTTCTCCTGGCAGAAGGTTCTGGGCGGCGAGGGCGGTCACGGCATCCTCATCCTCTCGCCGCGCGCTGTTGAGCGTCTGGAAAACTACACGCCCGCCTGGCCGCTGCCGAAGATCTTCCGCATGACCAAGGGCGGCAAGCTGATCGAAGGCATCTTCGTCGGCGAAACGATCAACACGCCCTCCATGCTCTGCGTCGAGGATTATCTCGATGCGCTGAAATGGGCGAAGACAGTCGGCGGTCTGGACGGGCTGGTTGCCCGCGCCGATGCCAATGCCAAGGTGATCTTCGATTTCGTCGAGAAGAACGACTGGATCGAGAACCTGGCCGAAGACCCGGCGACCCGTTCCAATACGTCGGTCTGCCTGAAGATCGTCGATCCCGACATCGTCAAGCTGGACGATGCGGCGCAGGCCGCCTTTGCCAAGGCGATCGTCTCCGCGCTCGACAAGGAAGGCGTTGCCTACGATATCGGCGCCTATCGCGATGCGCCGTCCGGTCTTCGCATCTGGGCCGGCTCCACGGTGGAAACAGCCGATATGAAAGCCCTGATGGGCTGGCTCGACTGGGCCTTCCAGGCTGAAAAAGCAAAGCTCGCGGCTTAGGCGAGGCGAGAGCTCGCGCCGCCTCCGGTGGGAGGCGCGGGCCAGTCATTCCCGAAAATCGATCTTTTTTGAAGGAGGCCTATCATGGCACCTCGCGTACTCGTATCCGACGCCCTGTCGGAAGCCGCCGTCCAGATCTTCAAGGACCGCGGCATTGATGTCGATTTCCAGCCGAAGCTCGGCAAGGACAAGGAAAAACTGCTCGAGATCATCGGCCAGTATGATGGTCTCGCCATCCGCTCGGCCACCAAGGCGACCGAGAAGCTGATCGAGGCCGCGACCAACCTCAAGGTCATCGGCCGCGCCGGCATCGGCGTCGACAATGTCGATATCCCGGCCGCCTCGCGCCGCGGCATCATCGTCATGAACACGCCGTTCGGCAATTCGATCACGACCGCCGAACATGCCATCTCGCTGATGCTGGCCGTTGCCCGCCAGATCCCTGCCGCCGACACCTCCACACAGGCTGGCAAGTGGGAAAAGTCGAAATTCATGGGCGTCGAGATCACCGGCAAGACGCTCGGCGTCATCGGCGCCGGCAATATCGGCTCGATCGTCTGCGACCGCGCCATCGGGCTGAAGATGAATGTGATCGCCTATGACCCCTTCCTGTCGCAGGAAAAGGCCGAGAAGATGGGCGTCACCAAGGTCGATCTCGACGAGCTTCTGGCCAAGGCCGACTTCATCACGCTGCATGTGCCGATGACGGACAAGACGCGCGGCATTCTCAATGCCGAGGCGCTGGCGAAGACCAAGAAGGGCGTCCGCATCATCAACTGCGCCCGCGGCGGTCTCGTCGATGAGGCAGCGCTTGCCGAAGCCATCAAGTCCGGCCATGTCGCCGGCGCCGGCTTCGACGTGTTCGAAACCGAGCCTGCAACGGAAAGCCCGCTCTTCGGCCTGGAAAACGTCGTCTGCACGCCGCATCTCGGCGCCTCGACCACGGAAGCCCAGGAAAATGTCGCGCTGCAGGTTGCCGACCAGATGTCGGATTACCTTCTGAAGGGCGCCGTCACTAACGCCATCAACATGCCGTCGATCTCGGCCGACGAGGCGCCCCGCCTGAAGCCGGTGATCAAGCTCGCCGAAGTGCTCGGCGAATTTGCCGGCCAGGTGACGGAAAACCCGATCAAGGAAGTCGAGGTTCTCTACGACGGCAATTTCGCGCAGATGAACACCACGGCGCTGACGAGCGCGCTGCTCGCCGGCCTGCTGCGCCCGCTGGTGGCCGACGTCAACATGGTGTCCGCGCCGATCATGCTGAAGGACAAGGGCATCATCCTGCAGGAGACCCGTCGCGACAAGTCGGGCGTCTATGACGGCTATATCAAGCTGACGATCACGACGGAAAAGCAGACCCGCTCGGTCGCCGGCACGGTGTTCTCCGATGGCAAGCCGCGCTTCATCCAGATCAAGGGCATCAACATGGATGCCGATGTCGGCCGTCACATGGTTTACATCTCCAACACCGACGTGCCCGGCATGATCGGCTTCATGGGGACCACGCTTGGGCAGGCCGGCGTCAACATCGCCAATTTCCAGCTCGGCCGCGACAACCAGGGCGGCGATGCGATCGCGCTTCTCTATGTCGACGAGCAGCCGACGCCGGAAGTGCTCGACAGGCTGCTCGGCCATGAAGCCATCAAGCAGGCAAAGCCGCTGGAATTCTCCGTCGAATAAGGCTTTTTTGACAGAAAAATGCAGGAAGCCCGGTTGTCCGAAACAGGCAACCGGGCTTTTCTTGTTGTCAGGATGCATTAGGTAACCTTTAGCGCATCGTTTAAGACGAGAGTTTTTTCAATGTCCGGATCATGTATCGGATGCCTGAACGCCGAGACCTTGCCGTTTGATTTTTCGATGGCCTTTCAGCCGATCGTCGATCTCAGGGACGGCTCTGTTTTCGCTTTCGAGGCGCTGGCGCGCGGAACGAAGGGCGAAGGCGCGGGAACGCTGTTCGCGCAGCTGAGCGATGACAATCTCTATGCCTTCGACCAGCAATGCCGGGTGAAGGCGATCGAGCTTTCGGCGCATCTCGGCCTGATGGAAACCGGGGCGAAGCTTTCGATCAATTTCATGCCGCGGGCGATCTACGAGCCGCGCGCCTGCATCCAGCTGACGCTTGCCACCGGCAAGCGATGCGGGGTTTCCAGCGACCGGCTGATCTTCGAATTCACCGAGTCGGAGGTCGCCGACACCGACAAGCTCAACGCGATCGTGACGCTCTACCGGGCGCTCGGCTTTCAGACGGCGGTGGATGATTTCGGCGCCGGTCATTCCGGTCTGTCGCTCCTGGCCAACATGCCGCCCGATATCCTGAAGCTGGATATGGAACTGGTGCGCGGCATCGACAAAAGCGCCGCGCGCGGCATCATGGTCAAGCATCTTGTCGCCATGGCGCGGGACATGGGGATCGATCTCGTCTGCGAAGGCGTCGAGACCGCCGGTGAGCTTGCCATGCTGCGGGAACTGGGCGTGGAGCTGGCGCAGGGCTATTTTCTCTGCCGCCCCGCCTTCGAGCATCTGCCGCAGGCCGGCGAGGTGAGATGGCGGCCCTGAGTCCGTTTGGCGGGCATGACCGGGCAAGAAACAGGAGGAGAATTCTCATGAGCAGCAACCAACTGGCAGCCCTTGACGCGGCGCTCGAAAGCCTCGCCGAGGCGGGCTTCGTCGTCGGTCCTGAATGGGAGGCGGTGCACGAAATCTGCCAGGCGCATGAGGGCGAGATGCCCTATGACGCGGCGCATGCGCTCTGCCACCGGATCGAAGGCGATACGTGGAACGCCGGCTACTGGTATCGCCGCGCGAAAAAGCCGGTTCAAAGCGGCGGTTTCGCGGAGGAATATGCCGGACTGAAAGCGGAGATCGCGGCCCTGCGGTAGACGCGTCGGGCGAAAACGCGGCCGCGAGTGTTCGGGAGAGGCGCGCGACCTCTCCCGTTTTCCACTGCTACGTGTTGTCGGGTTGGCTTCTGACCAGCCGCAAACCGCGTTCGGTGATCTGGTACGGCCTGCCGCCTTTCGAGCGGATGGCGCGTTTGGCCTTCAGCTTGCGAAACAGAGTGATGTTGAGGCCGGGATAGAGCCAGCCGTCGCGGGTGAAGCAGTCGACCTTCTCGATCTTTCGGGTTTCGGTGCGTGTCAGTTCGATCCTGCCGCCCTGTGCGAGCAGGTGCAGGATGCGCTGTTCATTGCGCGAGATGTCCATTGTCGTCAAATCCGGGTTGGCGCCGGGAAGGCGCACAAAAACATGTTCCTGCTGACGCGTTCGTCGGCGGGGCTCATGGTTTCCGGCCGCTGCGCGCATCTTGCTTCAGCAAAGCAAGGCGGGCAGGGCCCTTACCGGGATTCCGATCGGTTTGACATCCAAACTCCAGGTTGACGCGAAGGAAATACGCCCGCAGGCGCGCAAGGTCAAGGTTTTTGGCGTGCGGCGTCGCACCCTATCGCTTGCGTCTTGCCCCCATTTGCTCTACCTCACGAACAAGTTTCCGCAGATGAACGATGAGCTGACCATGACCATTGTCGATACCCGCACGCCCGATCCCAAACGCCTGATCCCCGGCGCCACCGGCGACTGGGAAGTCATCATCGGTCTCGAGGTGCATGCGCAGGTCACGAGCAATGCGAAGCTGTTCTCCGGCTCCTCCACCACCTTCGGCAAGGCGCCCAACGCCAACGTCTCGCTGGTGGATGCGGCCATGCCCGGCATGCTGCCCGTCATCAACGAGGAATGCGTGAAGCAGGCCGTGCGCACCGGCCTTGGCCTCAAGGCCAAAATCAACAAGCGCTCGATCTTCGACCGCAAGAACTATTTCTATCCCGACCTGCCGCAGGGCTACCAGATCTCCCAGTACAAGGACCCGATCGTCGGCGAAGGTACGATCACCATCTCGCTCGGACCGGACAGAGAGGGCAATTTCGAGGATATCGAGATCGGCATCGAGCGGCTGCATCTGGAGCAGGATGCCGGCAAGCTGATGCATGACCAGCATCCCTCGTTTTCCTTCGTCGACCTCAACCGTTCGGGCGTGGCGCTGATGGAGATCGTCTCCAAGCCGGATATGCGTTCCGCCGACGAGGCCAAGGCCTATGTCACAAAGCTTCGCACCATCGTACGCTATCTCGGCACCTGCGACGGCAATATGGATGAGGGGTCGCTCCGCGCCGATGTGAATGTCTCCGTGCGCAAGCCGGGCGGTGAGTTTGGCACGCGCTGCGAGATCAAAAACGTCAACTCGATCCGCTTTGTGGGCATGGCGATCGAAAGCGAGGCCCGCCGCCAGATCGACATACTGGAAGAGGGCGGCGTGATCGACCAGGAGACCCGCCTGTTCGATCCGGTCAAGGGTGAAACCCGCTCGATGCGCTCCAAGGAAGACGCGCATGACTACCGCTATTTCCCCGACCCGGACCTGCTGCCGCTCGAATTCGACGATGCCTTCATCGAAGAGCTGGCGAAGGACCTGCCGGAACTGCCGGATGACAAGAAGGCGCGGTTTGTGGGCGATCTCGGCCTTTCCGTCTATGACGCCTCGGTGCTGGTCTCCGACAAGGCGGTGTCCGACTATTACGAAGGTATGATTGCACAGGGCACCCCTGCAAAGGCGGCTGCTAATTGGCTCATCAATGAGTATTTCGGCCGCCTGCATTCAGCAGGTTTGACCATCGAAACGGGGCCTGTTTCCGCAGAGGCGAACTCGGCAATTGTTTCGATGACTCTCGATAATACGATCTCGAGCAAGATTGCCAAAGACGTTATCCAGATCGTCTGGAACGAGGGCGGCGACCCGAAAAAGATCGTCGAAGAGCGCGGGATGAAGCAGGTGACCGATACCGGCGCGATCGAAAAGATCGTTGACGAGATCATCGCCGCCAATCCGGAACAGGCCGCAAAGGTCAAGGACAAGCCCTCGCTTGCCGGCTGGTTCGTCGGCCAGGTGATGAAGGCTTCTCAGGGCAAGGCCAATCCGCAGGCGGTGCAGGCGCTGGTCAAGGAAAAGCTGGGCGTTGCGGAGTAAACCCTTGTTCTTCGTCCGCACGGCCATGGAGACGGATATTCCGGCCGTCTGCGCGCTGCTCTCCGAGACCTGGCACGCGACCTATGACGAGATTCTCGGACCCGAGAAGGTCGAGACGATCATCAACAACTGGCTTTCGCACGAGGCCGTGCTGAGGCGGCTGCGCCGGCCTCACGGCGAGTTCCTGGTGGCCGACAGCGGCACGATGATCGGCGGCATGGCCTTTGCGGCGCCCGACAAGGATAACGCCGAGATCGTCAATCTCAGCCAGCTCTATGTGCTTCCGGGCTGCCAGCGCCAGGGCATTGGCGAGCAGCTGTTTGCCGAGATCGAAACCTGCTTTCCCAACGCGAAGCGACTGGCTCTGGAAGTCGTGCCGCAAAATGCGCCGGCCATCCGGTTCTACGAGGCCCATGGCCTGCGGGAAGTCGGTCGGCATGATGAATGCGGCGCGCCCGGCTCCGGCATTCCGGCCATTCGCATGGAAAAGGACCTGCCCGGTGTCTGACATCGAAGGTCTGATGATCCGCGCGGCGCGGCGTGACGATCTTGAGGCGCTGATCGCAATCTTTGCCGCCGACGACCTTGGCGGCCACGGCGATACCACCGATCCTGAAGCCTATGGCGATTATCGCGCCGCCTTCGATGCGATCGCCGCCTCGGCCAATGATACGCTCTATGTGGCGGAGCTTGACGGCATGGTCGTCGGCACGTTCCAGACCTCCTATACCCGGACGTTGACCGGTCGCGGCGGAGCGGTGCTGACGATCGAGGCGGTTCAGACCCATCCCGATTGGCGTAGCCGCGGCATCGGGGCGAAGATGATCGCGGCGGCGATCGAAAAGGCGAGGGCGGAGGACTGCCGGCTGGTGCAACTGATGTCGAACCGGAGCCGAGCAGACGCCCATCGCTTCTACGAGCGGCTTGGTTTCACGCCGTCCCATCGCGGCTTCAAAATGAAGCTGAAAGGTCTTTGAGGCGGCCTCCCGCTCTGGACAAGCGCGCCATGACGCGCCATACACGGGTTTAGGAAATCGGCCGCCTTCGCGGTTCAGGACGTAAGGAAAGAGAATGGCAAGCTTTCTGGCGAAGATGTTTACCTGGTGGAACGGCTCGACCATCGGCACGGATCTTTTTACGCGCCGCTTCGGCAAGAAGGTCGGTGAGGATCAGTTCGGGAACGTCTATTACGAAGGCGGCATGTCGACCTACGGCCTGAAGCGTCGCTGGGTGATCTACAACGGTTATGCCGATGCTTCCACCATTCCGCCCGGCTGGCACGGCTGGATGCATCATCGCACCGATACGCCGCCGACCAAGGCCGCCTACACGGCGCGCGAATGGGAAAAGCCGCACAACCCGAACCAGACGGGCACCGCGCTTGCCTATCGCCCCAAGGGCTCGCTCGCCGTCCAGGGCGAACGCAACAAGGTCACGGGCGATTACGACGCCTGGACGCCGGGCGCGTAAGTTTTTTGCCGCAATCTGACGGTAGGCTGGCGAAATGCCGGTTCGAATGAAGCGCGGCATCTGTCGCGCTTTTTCAATATCAAGGGATGTTCCATGGAGTTCCGCGTGCTGCGCCGTCTTCTCACCGTTTCCTTCGGCCTCGCCGCCGCGGGCCTTGTCACAGGTCCCGCCCTTGCGGCGCGGGTGGAAAACCCGGTTGCCGTGCTCGGCGGCATCGACAAGATCACCGGGCGCACCTACACATTCGATGCCTATGTCGGCGAAACCGTCCAGTTCGGTCGCCTGCAGGTGACGCCGCGCGTCTGCTATTCGCGCGACGAAACGGAGGAACAGCAGGTCGATGCTTTCGTCCAGGTTGACAAGGTGTCGCTGCAGAACGAGGTCTCCCGCATCTTCTCCGGCTGGATGTTTGCCGATTCGCCGGCGCTCAATGCCGTGGAAGACCCGATCTATGACGTCTGGCTGACCGATTGCGTCGGCGAGGCGAGCATTCCCGCCCCCTGATCTCCCCAGCATTCGCGAAGGCCCGAAATGTCCGATGCGCGTCCCCAACTGAACGCAGCCGAGGCCGAGAGCTTCCGCTATCTCGAGGCCCTTAAATATACCGGGCGCGCCGGGGCCGAAGCCATCGACCCGTGGGACCCGAAGGCCGACGGCTTCATGTGCGGCGATGCCAAGGTGCGGGCGGACTACACCGTCGCGACGGCGGGCGGCGATTTCGCTTCCGTGCAAATGGCCGTCAGCCAGGCCGTGCGCGATGCCGGCGCGGGCAAGACGGGCGATCGCATCTACATCGCCATCCACCCCGGCGTTTATGACGAGACGGTCATCGTGCCGCGTCTCATCGTCGGTGATCGGACCGTAGCGATCACGCTGTTTGGTACGGGCAACGCGCCGCAAGAGACGGTGATCCGCGCCAATATCGATCAGGGCATGAGCGGGGCTGATTTTCTGGCGACCTTCGGGGACGCGGTTGATGGCTACGCGCCGGAAATTGCCGAAATCTACCGTGCCAACGCCGCGCTCGAGCGTCTGTCCACCGAAAACGCCTGCGTGCTCAGGGTCGAGAATGACGGATTTCAGGCAAAGAACCTGAGCGTCAAAAACACCTATAATTGCGACAGGGCCGACAGAAATTCCAAATGCGAGGACGTCAAGGGCGGGCCGAAGAATGCGGCTGGCCAGTTCGCCAAAGGCTGGCACCAGGCCGTGGCGACGCTGGTCCACAATGCCGACCGCGTCCATTTCGACCATGTGCGTTTTTCAAGCTTCCAGGACACGCTCTACTTCAAGGGCCGCGTGCCGGGCATGACGGTGCGCTCCTACTATTCCAACTGCGATGTCGAGGGCGATATCGACTTTATCTTCGGCCGCGCGACCGCCTATTTCGATCGTTGCGAAATCCGTTCGCTCGGCAGCCGCGTCGACCATGCCTATGTGGTCGCCCCCTCGACCAACATGCACACGCGCTACGGCATCGTCTTCAACGAATGCGACTTTACCCATGACGGCAGCGAGGCCGCGCTTGCCGGCACATTCTCGCTTGGCCGGCAGTGGTTCCAGACGGTCAGGGCATCGCCCTACGGAATTCCGAATGTCAAGGGCTACCGCACGCGACTTGCCGAGACCTCCGAATTCGATCATCCGCCGGAAGGCACGATTTCACTTGATGTGCTGGAGGCCGTCGGCAAATGCGTGATCCTCAACTCGCGCATCGGCGCGCACATCAATCCGCAGGCCCCATGGGATGACTGGAGCGGCGGCAGGCGCAATGCGGATGGCGAGTTCGTGCCCGGCGAATGGAACACGCGCTACAGGCCCGTGCAGTATAGCTCGGACGATTTCTTCCGCTATCTCGGAGACTGGCTGAAGGGCGAGGGGCTCGTCTTCCACAAGCCCGATCCGGCCGAACCCTGGCTCGCAGAGTTCAACAACCGGCAGGCATAGGCATCGTTCACGGAAACGGCTGATCGGGCCAGACGAGCGCCGCATTCAGCAGCGTCATGTATTCTTCCTTCGGGATATCGATCGCGCCCATCGTCTTCAGATGGTCGGTGGTGAACTGCGTGTCGAGCAGCAGGAAGTTGTTGGCGCGCAGGCGTTCCACCAGATGCACGAGGCAGATCTTGGAGGCGTTCGGGCGGCGAGAGAACATGCTTTCGCCGAAGAAGGCCGCCTTCAGCGAGACGCCGTAAAGCCCGCCGACAAGCGCGCCGTCCTGCCAGGCCTCGACCGAATGGGCGCGGCCCATGGCATGCAGCGACTTGTAGAGCGTGCGGATCTCGTGGTTGATCCAGGTCTGCGGCCGGTCGGGCGCCGGCGCCGCGCAGGCGGCGATCACGCCATCGAAATCATGGTTGAAGCGGATTTCGTAAGGGGACCTGCGCATGAACTTGCGCAGGCTGTGGGAGACGTGAAGCTTGTCGAGCGGAATAATGCCGCGAATTTCCGGTTCGACCCAGAAAAGCTCGGTGTCATCGGCCGATTCGGACATGGGAAAGAGGCCGATGCTGTAGGCATTCAAAAGCAGCTCCGGCGTAATCCTGCTGCTCTTTCCGGCGTTCTTTTCCATGGCCTCTCAGCTGCTCAGAGCGCGTTTCGATCCGCCCGAAGCGGTTCGAAACGCGCATTATCCAATCGTTTGGTCGCCTGATCCCGTCGATCCGCGCTTTGCTCCGGTGGGATTAGGCGTCAGCCTTGTCTTCCAGATAATGTTCCAGCCAGTGAATATCATAGTCGCCATTGGCGATGTCCTGATTGGCGATCAGATCCTGAAAAAGCGGCAGCGTCGTGTCAATCCCGTCAACGACGAACTCGTCCAGCGCGCGCTTGAGCCGCATCATGCATTCCACGCGCGTGCGGCCGTGGACGATGAGCTTGCCGATCAGGCTGTCGTAATAGGGCGGAATCTTGTAACCCTGATAGACGCCGGAATCGATGCGTACGCCAAGACCGCCCGGGGCGTGAAAATGGGTGATCGTGCCGGGCGACGGGCGGAAGGTCCTGGCGTTTTCGGCATTGATGCGGCATTCGATCGCGTGGCCGGAGAAGGTGACATCCTTCTGGCTGACCGAGAGCCCGGCGCCGGCGGCAACACGGATCTGTTCATGCACCAGGTCGATGCCGGTAATGGCTTCGGTAATCGGGTGCTCCACCTGAAGCCGGGTGTTCATTTCAATGAAATAGAACGCGCCGTTCTCATAGAGGAACTCGATCGTGCCGGCGCCGCGATATTTCATCTTGCGCATCGCATCGGCGCAGATCTCGCCGATCTGCATGCGCTGCTCGACATTGAGCGCCGGCGAGTTGGCTTCTTCCCAGACCTTCTGGTGGCGGCGCTGCAGCGAGCAGTCACGCTCGCCAAGGTGAATGGCGTCGCCTTCGCCATCGCCGAAGACCTGCACCTCGATATGACGCGGTTTGTCGAGATATTTCTCCATATAGACGGAGTCATTGCCGAAGGCCGCTGCCGCCTCGCCGCGGGCCGTGCTCCAGGCCTCCAGCAGATCATCGCGGGTGCGGGCAAGCTTCATGCCGCGTCCGCCGCCGCCGGCCGTTGCCTTGATCAGCACCGGATAACCGATCTCGTCGGCGGTCCTGATGGCGTCCTCTTCCGTGTCGACCGAACCGCCGGAACCGGGGACGACCGGGATGCCAAGATTTTCGGCGGTCGTCTTGGCGGTGATCTTGTCGCCCATCATGCGGATATGTTCGCTGGTGGGGCCGATGAAGGTGATGCCGTGGGCTTCCAGGATCTCGGCGAACTTGGCGTTTTCGGAGAGGAAGCCGTAACCGGGATGCACGGCGTCGGCGCCGGTGATCTCACAGGCGGCAACGATCTGGTGGATGTTGAGGTAGCTCTCGCGCGAAGACGGCGGGCCGATGCACACGCTCTCGTCGGCAAGGCGCACATGCATCGCGTTCGCGTCGGCCGTGGAGTGAACGGCGACGGTGGCGATGCCGAGCTCCTTGCAGGCGCGCTGGACGCGGAGCGCGATTTCGCCGCGATTGGCGATGAGGATTTTGGAAAACATTCTCTCTGACCCGTTATTCGATCACGACAAGCGGTTCGTCGAACTCAACCGGCTGGGCGTCGTCGACGAGAATCTGGGTGACCTTGCCGCTCTTGGGCGCAGGGATCTGGTTCATCGTCTTCATCGCCTCGATGATGAGCAGGGTCTGGCCTTCCTTGACGTTCGCGCCAACCTCGATGAAGGGACGGGCGCCGGGGGCGGGAGCAAGGTAGACGGTGCCGACCATGGGCGCCTTGATGGCCTGGTCGAGATTGCTCGCGGCGGGCGCTGCCGGCGCTTCGGCCGCTGCCGGCTGGGGAGCTGCTGCTGCCGGCGCTGCCGCCGGAGCCGGCGCATAGGCCATGGCCTGTTGCGGCGCGACGGTTATTTCACGGGCGACGCGAATGTGAAGGCCGTCCTGCTCGACCTCGATTTCGGTGAGGTCGGTGTCTTTGAGGATAACGGCGAGTTCGCGCACCAGCTTCGCGTCGACTGCCTTCTTCTGATCTGCCATGGGTGGTGTTCCTTTTTTCTTTTTATTCCGAGAGCGTCTTCAGCGCACGAAGCGCAAGCAGGTAACTGTCCTGGCCGAAGCCGCAGATTACCCCCTTCGCCGCTGCCGATGTCATGGTCTTGTGGCGAAAGGGCTCACGGGCATGAATGTTGGAAATGTGAAGCTCCACGACAGGCACGCTGATGGCCCGTATGGCGTCGTGAAGCGCAATGGATGTGTGCCCGTAGGCACCCGGATTGATGGCGACACCGGCCGCTTTTTCGCTGGCTTCGTGAAGCCAGTCGACAAGAACGCCTTCATGATTGCTCTGGCGGCAGTCGGCCTGAAAGCCGAGCGCTTCAGCCTCTCGGCGACAGGCCTCCTCAATGGCTTCCAGGGTCAACGCGCCGTAGATGCCCGGCTCGCGCTTGCCCAGAAGATTGAGGTTGGGTCCGTTCAGAACAAAGATTACGCGTGTCATCCGTCAATTCCAGTTTCGCCTTCACCTATAGACGTTCAGGTCATTCAGGAAAAGCCCAAAGACCGGACGACGAAACGCCTTGGTTAAGCTTCGCACGGGCGAGAAGCTCAAGAGCAGGTTCCCTGTCCGCAGTCGCGGATGTTGTCGATCACCTGCTGGATGCGATCCGCGCCGATGGCGCCGTGCAGCATCGTGTCGCCGACGATATAGGCAGGCGTTCCGGTAACGCCGACGGCGCTTGCCAGCGCAAAGTGCTCCTGAAGGGCGGCCTCGGGCGGGAACTCCGCCATCGCCGCGTCGATCTGGTCGCTGGTCACGCCGAAGGCCGAGGCGACGGCGCGGGCGCTTTCATCGGTGGCGCGGTTGCCCGCTTCCATCAGGGCGCGATGGAAATCCGGATATTTCTCCGGCGCAACCTTGAAGAAAGCATAGGAGACGCGCTGCGCGGCCTGCGATTCCGGCCCCAGAACCGGAATCTCCTTCAGGATGAAACGCACATCGTCATTATCGGCGATGATCTCGTCCATGTCGGCAAGGGCGCGACGGCAATAGCCGCAATTGTAGTCGAAGAACTCGACGACGGTGATGGCGCCGTCGGGATTGCCGAGCACCGCATCGAATTCAGGCTGGAAAATCCTGTCCTGGTTTTCCGCAATCGCGGCCTGCGCGGCCTGCTGCTGTTCCTCGGCCTGCTTGCGCTGCAGGGCGGCCTGAACGTCAAGCAGCACTTCCGGATTGGCCACCAGATAGTCATGCACCCGCGTGCCGAAATCGCCGGTTGCGGGCGCTGCAACCTGCTCCCGCGGCTGCGGGGAAGCAAAACCGTAGATCGCGGCGGTTGTTGCAGCCGCAGACGCAACGGCGGTTGCGACGACCGCGACGACGGCGAGCCTCAGTCCCTTTGATGACATGATTTCCCCTTCCTGCATGACAAGATAATCTCAGCTAGGAACCAATTGTGCGCAAAAGGCGGCGATGTCCATAGCAAAGGCCGGAAATCCGGCGGGCAGTCCTCAAAATCCCGCTTTTTTGATCGGAAGGATTGCAGCGCGCCGAGGAATGGTCCAAGCCCGGTAAAACTGCCTGCCAAACGGGCCTGATGACAAGGAAGAAGCAGAATGCCGTCGAAACGCAGCGAAATCGATTCATTTCTGGCCATGGACGTTCTGGCGGAGGCGAACCGCCGCAGGAAGGCCGGACGTCCGGTGCTCTCGCTCGCCGTCGGCCAGCCTTCCCATCCCGCCCCCGACCGCGCGCTTGAGGCGGCGCGTGCCGCCCTCGACCACGGCCGTCTGGGCTATACCGATGCTTTCGGCCTTCAAAGCCTGCGCGAGGCGATCGCGCGCGATTACCGGGTCCGCATGGGCGTCGATGTCGATCCCGCGCGCATCGCGGTGACGACCGGTTCGTCGGCGGGTTTTAATCTCGCCTTTCTGGCGCTGTTTGATGCCGGCGATGCCGTCGCGATCGCGCGGCCCGGCTATCCCGCCTATCGCAACATTCTGAAGGCGCTGGACCTCAAGGTTGTCGAGGTGGAGGCGAATGAGCGGCACGCATTCACGCTGACGCCCGAGGCGCTGGAGGAGGCGGAGCGCATTGAGGGCGTCGCCATCAAGGGCGTGCTTCTGGCAAGCCCGGCAAACCCGACGGGCACCGTCACCGGCCGGGCGGCGCTGAAGCGCCTTGCCGACTGGTGCGAAGCGCGCGGCACGGCCTTCATCTCCGACGAGATCTATCACGGACTGGTGTTTTCCGGAGCGGAGGCCACGGCGCTGTCCTTCACCGACGCGGCGGTGGTGATCAATTCGTTTTCAAAATATTATTGCATGACCGGCTGGCGCGTCGGCTGGATGGTGTTGCCGGAGAAGCTTGTCCGCGTGTTCGAGCAACTGGCGCAGAACATCTATATCAGCGCGCCCGAGCTCTCGCAGATCGCAGCCGAAGCCGCCCTCGATGCCCGCCCTCAGCTCGACGGCTATCGCGCAATCTACCGCGCCAACCGTGATTTCCTGATCAGGGCGCTGCCGGAGATCGGCCTGCCGGTGGTCTCGCCCATGGACGGCGCTTTCTATGCCTATGTCGATGTCAGTGGTTATTCCAATGACAGCGTGGCATTCTCGCGCAAGATGCTGGCCGAAATCGACGTCGCGGCAACGCCCGGGGCGGATTTCGATCCGCTGACCGGCGATCGCTATCTGAGGCTTTCCTATGCGGGAACCGAGGCCGAGATCCGTCAGGCGGTGGAGCGCATGGGCAACTGGTTGCCGCAGAAGGGTTGAAGAGCGGGGGAGGGATGACGATGCTGACGGGAGGCTGCCTGTGCGGCAAGGCGCGTTATCGCGTGGCCGATGCTTTCGCCTATGCCGCGTTTTGCCACTGCAAGGACTGCCAGAAATCGACAGGGTCTGCCTTCAAGCCCTTCGCCGGGATTGAGACAGACAAGTTCGAGCTCGCCTGCGAACCCGCAGAGCTGCTTCTATACGGCGATGCCATCAATCATGATGCGCGTTGCGCCGCCTGCGGCGCGCTGCTCTATTCGCGGGTGCGTGACGGCGCCTATGTCCATGTGGCGATGGGAACGCTCGAGACGGCGCCGACCATTCGCCCGGGCGAGCACATCTTCGTGCGTTCGAAGGCGCCCTGGCACCGGATCGCGGACGATCTTCCGCAATATGCAGGTCATGTCGCCGACGGTCCGCCGCTCAACCGCTGAAACAGCCTGAATGCAAAAACGCCGGCGTCAGACTACCGACAAAGCCTGTTGCGGAAGTAAAGCGCCTGCTCCCGTTCTCGGTCACCCCGGCCTTGAGCCACTCCTGTCCGGTTTAGCCATCAGTCGGGTTTTCTTTTCGGTTTCTATCCCTCCACCTGCGTCATGCTCGGGCTTCACCCGAGCATCCAGGCGCTTCAATTCATTGAATTCAGGATAGTTTGTGCAGCTGTTCGTCGTGCGGCCTGGATCCTCGGGTCAAGCCCGAGGATGACCCGGTACGGGTAGGGAGGGGCTTGTTCAACCGACGCCTCGGTGAGAAAAGCGGTGTCCTGAAATCCGGGTAAGATACAATATTCAGCGATTTCAACGCTTTTCAACGGTCTCGTGATTTTAGACCGGACACCAGTGGCCTTGAGCCGGGGGGGGCAGCGCGACAAAAACACATTTTCAACAATGCCTTGACCGCGATAGTCCTCGCTATTCGGCCCTCGGTGCCGGCTCAAGGCCGGCATGACGGACGAGGGTAAGCCAACCTTTGTCAACACACTGACGCCGCCGTTCTGCGAAAACGGCGGCGCTTCAGTCTCTGCGGAGCTTCAGGCTCAGAAGAACCCGCGACGCTGCCACCAGCCGCGCTTCGGCTTGGCGGGCTCGTCGTCATTTTCCGCACCGTTGGAGGTCACGACCGGTTCCGAAGAGGCGATATTGGCGCCGCGATTGGCGCGCTTGGTTTCCGCCTTTTCATCATCGACAGGCGTCTCCGTCGCTTCCGGCTCGCCTTCCGCGTCGGCTGTTGAGGCGTCCTCGGCCGAAGGCTGCTCTTCCTTCGCCGCGGGTGCTTCGTCCGTCTCCGGCTTAGCCTCGGCGGCTTCGGCGAGCGTTTCCTCGGCGACGGCCTCGGTCTTCTCGGCCTTCGGCTTGCGGCGGCGGCGCGGCTTGCGGCCTTCGATCTCGGCCATCGCCTCGTCTTCCGTGGTCTCGCTCGGTTGCTCGACGCTGGTCTCGGCTGCTTCCTCGGCCGGCTCTTCCGTCACGGTTTCGCCTGCCGCGTTCTCGGCTGCTTCCGCCGCGCGCTCCTGCGGGGCCTCAGCCGCGTCAGCCGCTCCGGTCTCCATCGGTTGTTTCTCGGCGACGGTCTCGGAGGCGTTATCCTCGTCCTTCGCTTCGTCCGTATCGCCGGAGGTTTCCTGCTGCGCATCGTCTTCGCTGCGGTTGCGGCGACCGCCGCGCTTGCCGCGACGGCGCTTGCGGCGCGGCTTGTCGTCGTCATCGCCGCTGTTCGAGGCGTCCTGGGCGTTGTCGTCGGCCGATCCGCTGTCGTCATCGTCCTGCGACTGGTCGCTCTCGGCGCTGCTGCCGTTCTGCTGGCCGCCATTCCGGCCGCCGCGACGACGACGGCGCTTGCGGCGCGAGCGGCCGCCCTCGTCGTCGCCATTGCTGTCGCTGGCATTGTCGCCATTGGCATTGCCGTTCGCCGGCGCGTTGTCGGTTTCATCCGCGTCGTCGGCATCCGGTATTTCGGCGACGTCTTCTTCCGGCTCGTCGATGAAGTTGAACAGCGCTTCGATCTTCACCGGATTTTCGACCGGATCGCGGCGATCGATCTCGAAATGGCTGTTCTCGAGATCGCCATCGGCCTCGACGATGATCTCGACGCCGAAGCGGTTCTCGTAATCGACAATCGTGTTGCGCTTCTGGTTGAGCAGATAGGGCGCGATCTCCGGCGTCGTGCGCACGGTGATGTTATGCGTGGTGTTCTTCAGCAGGTATTCCTCGACGCCGCGCAGCACGTGGAGCGCAACGGAGGACTGCGAGAGCACATGGCCGGTGCCGCCGCAATGGCTGCAGACCTGGGTGGTCGATTCCAGAACGGATGCGCGGATGCGCTGGCGCGACATCTCCAGCAGGCCGAAATGCGAGATCCGGCCGACCTGAATGCGGGCGCGGTCGTTCTTCAGACATTCCTTGAGCTTCTTTTCGACAGCGCGGTTGTTGCGCTTCTCCTCCATGTCGATGAAGTCGATGACGACGAGGCCGGCAAGGTCGCGCAGCCTCAACTGACGCGCCACTTCCTCCGCCGCCTCCAGATTGGTCTGGAGCGCGGTGTCCTCGATCGAGTGCTCGCGCGTCGACCGGCCGGAGTTGACGTCGATGGCGACCAGCGCTTCGGTCTGGTTGATGATCAGGTAGCCGCCCGATTTCAGCGTCACCTGCGGCTGCAGCATGCGGTCAAGCTGCGCCTCGATGCCGGAGCGCGAATAGATCGGGTGAATGTCGCGATACCGCTGAACCACCTTGGCGTGGCTCGGCATCAGCATCTTCATGAAGTCCTTTGCCTCGCGGTACCCCTCGTCGCCGGAGACGATGACCTCGCTGATGTCCTTGTTGTAAAGGTCTCGGATGGAGCGCTTGATCAGGCTGCCTTCCTCGTAGACCAGGCAGGGCGCCGTCGATGTCAGCGTCTTGGAGCGGACATTTTCCCAAAGCCGCATCAGATATTCGAAGTCGCGCTTGACCTCGGCCTTGGTGCGGTTGGCGCCGGCGGTGCGCAGGATCACGCCCATGCCCTGCGGCACTTCCAGACCCTTGGCGACTTCCTTGAGCCGCTTGCGGTCGGCCGGATTGGTGATCTTGCGGGAAATGCCGCCGCCGCGCGCGGTGTTCGGCATCAGCACCGAATAGCGGCCGGCGAGCGACAGATAGGTGGTCAGCGCCGCGCCCTTGTTGCCGCGTTCTTCCTTGGCCACCTGCACCAGCAGGATCTGGCGGCGCTTGATGACTTCCTGGATGCGATACTGC
>NZ_CFHTCS010000049.1:0-17641 GCF_984369615.1 Martelella sp.
TTTCCTTCATGATGCCGCAGATCACCCGCGACATGATCGTGATGATCCAGGGTCTCGTCATCCTGTTTGCGGGAGCGCTCGAGTTTCTCTACCGCCCGGCCCTTGTCCGGGTTTTCGCCCGACGACAGATGTTAGCGGAGGCCTGAGCCATGCACACGGTTGATATCATTGTCGGCATGCTCGGCTCCACCATCAGGCTTTCCATTCCGCTGATCTTCACGGCCCTTGCCGGCCTGTTCTCGGAACGCTCGGGGATTTTCGACATCGGCCTCGAGGGCAAGATGCTGGCATCCGCCTTCGCCTCCGCCGTGGTCGCCTATTATACCGGCTCGCCCTGGCTCGGGCTTCTGGGCGGCATCCTCGTCTCCATCCT
This sequence comes from Martelella sp., assembly GCF_984369615.1. Taxonomy (NCBI): domain Bacteria; kingdom Pseudomonadati; phylum Pseudomonadota; class Alphaproteobacteria; order Hyphomicrobiales; family Aurantimonadaceae; genus Martelella; species Martelella sp. The sequence continues at coordinate 374 of NZ_CFHTCS010000049.1, forward strand.
CTTCAGCCTCGTTCACGGTTATGCGTCGATCACCGCGCGCGGCAACCAGATCGTCTCCGGCGTGGCGCTCAATTTCGTCGCCGCCGGTCTGACCGTCGTGCTCGGCAATGCCTGGTTCCGCCAGGGCGGACGCACGCCGCAGCTTGCGAACACCGCGCGGTTTACCGAGATCGAGTTTCCCGGCGCGGAGGCGGCAAGAGAGATGGGCTTTCTCGGCAAGTTCTATGCCGATGTGATCTCGGGCCAGAACGTCCTTGTCTACCTCGCCTTCATCACCGTGCCGATCGTCTGGTGGGTGATCTACAAGACCCGTTTCGGCCTGAGGTTGCGGGCCGTCGGCGAAAACCCGGGCGCGGTCGACACCGCCGGTATCTCGGTGGTCTGGCTGCGCTACCGCGCCGTCATCATCGCCGGCTTCCTCTGCGGCTTTTCCGGAACATATCTCGCGATCGCCCAGTCGGCCTCCTTCATCAACAACATGTCGGCCGGCAAGGGCTATATTGCGCTGGCGGCGCTGATCTTCGCCAAGTGGAAACCGGTCCCCGTCATGTTCGCCTGCCTGCTGTTCGGCTTCCTCGGCGCGTTTTCGAACTTCATGCAGGGCAAGTCCATGCCGCTGATCGGTGAGGTTCCGGTCCAGTTCTACCAGGCCCTGCCCTATATCCTCACCTGCGTGCTTCTGGCCGGCTTCATCGGCACCGCGCGTCCACCAAAAGCCGGCGGCATTCCCTACACCAAGGAGCGGTGAGACGATGGCAACGGCTGAAAAGCTTTTCGAGAAGGCCCGTGCGGCCAGCGCCAGGGCCTATGCGCCGTATTCGAAATTTCCGGTGGGTGCCGCCCTTCTGACGGATGACGGCCAGGTCTTTGCCGGCGCGAATGTCGAGAACCTGGCCTTTCCCGAGGGCATCTGCGCCGAAGGCGTGGCCATCGGCCACATGGTGATGGGCGGCGCGCTGAAGATAAGGGCGGCAGCCGTCTACGCCCCCCGTCTTGCGCTCTGCCCGCCCTGCGGCGGCTGCCGGCAGAAGCTCGCCGAGTTTTCCGATCCCGACACCAAAATCTATCTCTGCGATGACGGCGGCGTACGCCAAACGGTGACGATGGCCGAATTGCTGCCGCACGCCTTTGCCACCGGTGAAATCGGATGAGCGACGCCGCCCTCCTGCTGCGCGAGGCGCTTGGCGACCTTGAGCCCCGCATCGCAATGGTTCTTGGCTCCGGCCTTGGCGGCCTGACCGATGACTTGTCGGCGAAACAGTCTTTTGCCTTTTCCGAACTGCCCGGCTTTCCCGTCGGCGGCGTCAGCGGCCACGAGGGGTCCGTCGTCATCGGCAAGCTCGCCGGCAAGCCAGTCATCGTGCTGTCGGGCCGGGTGCATTACTATGAACAGGGCGACGCGGCAGCCATGCGCGTTCCGCTCGAGACGCTCGCCGCGCTGGGCATCAAGGAACTGCTGCTGACGAATGCTGCCGGGTCCCTGCGCCAGGACATGCCGCCGGGCTCGGTGATGCTGATCACCGACCATATCAACTATTCCGGCATGAACCCGCTGATCGGCGAGAGATCCGACCGCCGCTTCACCGGCATGAGCCAGGCATATGACCTCGGTCTGGCGGAAGCGATGCGCCGGGCGGCCCGCGATCTGGATATTGAGCTTGCCGAAGGCGTCTATATGTGGTTTTCAGGTCCGAGTTTCGAAACACCGGCGGAAATCCGCATGGCCCGGACACTGGGCGCCGACGCTGTCGGCATGTCCACTGTCCCCGAGGTCATTTTAGCGCGCTTTCTGGGTCTGAAGGTCGCTGCGGCTTCCGTCATCACGAATTTCGGCGCCGGCATGAGCCAGGGGGAACTCGGCCATGAGGAAACCAAGGAAATGGCGCCGATCGGCGGCCGCAAGCTGGCCGCCATTGTCAAACGCCTGATTGGCGAGGGGTAAGGCCATGAAACACCATACAGAGCAGGAAGCCGCTTCGGTTTCGCTTTCGCTCCTGGACCTGACGAACCTTTCCGACGATTGCACCGAGAAGGATATCGAGGCGCTGATCGCGCGCGCCTACACGCCCTACGGCACGCCGGCGGCGATCTGCATCTGGCCGCGCTTTGTGAGCCTCGCCCGGCAGATGCTCGGGACCGACCACATGATCAAGATCGCCACCGTGGTCAATTTCCCCTCGGGCGACATGTCGCTCGGCGCCGTGGAGGAAGAGACCGAACAGGCAATCCGCGACGGCGCGGACGAGATCGACCTCGTCATCCCCTACAACAAGCTGAAGGCCGGCAATGAATGGGCGGCGAGCGAAATGGTTCGCGCCATCCGCTTTCTCTGCCGCGAACCGGTTACGCTCAAGGTGATCCTCGAGACCGGCGAACTGGCCGATGCAGCGCTCATCCGCAAGGCGGCCACGATCGCCATTGCCGAGGGCGCGGACTTCATCAAGACCTCGACCGGCAAGGTCAAGATCAACGCCACACTGGAAGCCGCAGATATCATGCTCGGCGTCATCCGCGAAGCCGGTCGCAAGGTTGGCTTCAAGCCGGCGGGCGGCATCTCCTCGGTGCGCGATGCGCAGCTTTACCTGAGCCTTGCCGAAACGGTGATGGGCGAAGGCTGGGTAATGCCGACAACCTTCCGCTTCGGCGCTTCCGGACTTCTGGACGACATCCAGGGCGTGCTCGCGGGCAAGCAGTCGACTGTCACCGGCAGCGGTTACTAGGGCAGCCGATGCTGGCGCCGGAGACGATCCGCAGAAAACGCGACGGCTTCGCGCTTTCGGCCGCAGAAATTAGGGATTTCGTCCGCGCGCTGTCAGACGAGACGCTTTCCGAAGCGCAGGCCGCAGCCTTCGCCATGGCTGTCTATTTCCAGGGTATGGACGAGGCGGAAACCATCGCACTGACCCTTGCCATGCGCGACAGCGGCGCGGTTCTTTCCTGGCCGGGCATCGATCGTCCGCTGGCCGACAAGCATTCGACCGGCGGGATCGGCGACAATGTCTCGCTGATGCTGGCGCCGATTGCGGCGGCAACCGGCCTTGCCGTGCCGATGATTTCCGGCCGTGGGCTCGGGCCCACAGGCGGCACGCTCGACAAGCTGGAGTCCATTCCCGGCTATGATGTCAGCCCCGACGAGGCAAGCCTGCGCCGCGCGATTGCCGAGGCCGGCTGCGCCATTGTCGGCCAGACCGGCGCGCTGGCACCCGCCGACAAACGGCTTTACGCGATCCGCGACGTCACGGCGACGGTGGAATCCATGCCGCTGATCGTCTCCTCGATCCTGTCGAAGAAGCTTGCAGCCGGGCTCCGGTCGCTGGTGCTCGACGTCAAGGTCGGCAATGGCGCCTTCATGCGGAATACCGCCGATGCCACCGCCCTTGCGCAGCTGCTGGTCAAGGTTGCAAACGGCGCTGGCCTTGCCACGACGGCGCTGGTCACCGACATGAACGAGCCGCTGGCTGACGCAGTCGGCAATGCGGTCGAAATCGAAAACGCGCTTGCCTTCCTGAAGGGTGAAAAGGCGGGCACAAGGCTTGGGAGAGTTGTCCTGGAACTTGCCGCCGAGATGATATGCGGCGCGGGCCTTGCCGAAACGCACGCGGATGCCAAGGCCCTTGCGGACGCGACATTGGCAAGCGGCGAGGCGGTGGAATGCTTCGGACGCATGGTTGCGGCATTGGGCGGACCGGCTGATTTCGTCGAGAAATCCGTGGCCTATCTGCCGAAGGCTCCCCTCATCCGCCCCGTGGCCGCGCCGCGGTCCGGCTACCTGGCCGCAGCGGACGCAAGGGCGCTGGGCATCGGCGTGGTCACGCTTGGCGGCGGACGCATCAGGTCCGACGCGCGCATCGACCATCGCGTTGGCTTTTCCGGGCTCCTTCCGCTCGGCACGTTTGTCGAGGCAGGCGCGCCGCTCGGCCTCGTCCACGCGGCAACTGCCGGCGCATGCGAGGCCGCGATGCAGACGCTGCGCGACGTCTATGCGATCGAGGATGAAGCGCCTGCCGACCGACCGCTCGTCATCGAGCGGATCAGGGCGGCCTGAGCGCGATCAGTGGAGCGTGATTTCGCCCGAAACCTGACGCCATTCATTGGGACCGATCAGCCGCTTGTGGGCATAGCGAACCGAGTGCAGCGGGCCGTCGAGATTTTGCTTCCAGAAATCGAGAAATTTGTGCATTTGCGGAAAATCCGGCGCGAGATCGTAATCCTGCCAGAGATAGGTCTGCAGGAGATTGTCGAAATCCGGGAGACGATAGAGAATATGGGCCGTGGTCAGCCCGTAGCCGGCAAGCTGCATTTCAAGTTCGGAAGCAAATCGCATGTTCCACCTCATTGTCGTTGACAATTGCAAAGGCTGACGTATTTTCGCGAAGGCTTCAATCCGAAAATTTTATTTTCAGATATTTTTCAATGACTTGGCAGCAGTCAACATGGAGTGCTGCCAAGCCTTTTGTCGTTCAGTCCCACTCCGGCGCCCATTCCGGGTCGATCAGTCTCAGGCCTTTGTCGAGAGCTCTCAAACGTTCGATCTCGTCCTGCGATAGCGCGATCTCGGCGGCCGCCAGGTTCGACTTCACCCGTTCCGGCTTGCTGGAAGTCGGGATGACCACATGGCCCTCCGCCATCAGGAATGCGAGCGCGATCTCGCCTTCGGAAACGCCGTGGGCCGCGCCGATCGTCTTCAGCACCGGGTCGCCGGCAATCTTGCCCTGCGCCAGCGGCGAATAGGCGGTAAAGGCAATGCCGTTCCTGTCGCAATAATCGGCGACCAGCCGGTTCTGGTGAAAGACATGGCATTCGACCTGATTGGCTGCGATCTTGCGATCGCCGAGCAGCCCGGCAGCCTTGTCCATCAGCGCGCGGGTGAAATTGGACACGCCGATCCGTTTGGCAAGGCCGGCGTCATGCGCATCGGCCAGCCGGCCGATATAGTCCTCGAATGCCGGCCCGCCCGCGCGACCAGGCCAATGCAACAGCAGAAGATCGATTTCCATGCCGCCGAGCTTTTCAAGGCTTTCCTCGACGCTTCTTCGAAAAGCATCCTCGCCGTAATTGTCGATCCACACCTTGGTCGTTACGAAGATCTCATCCCGACCCACGCCGAAATCTGCCAGCGCGCGCCCCACCTCCGCTTCGTTGCCATAGGCCTGAGCCGTATCGATATGGCGATAACCGGCCTCGAGCGCGGCGAGCACCGTCCGGTAGGCCTCGTCGCCACGCCTTTTCCAGGTCCCGAAACCGATCTGGGGGATACCGTTGATGGCTCTCATGCTTTCGTCTCCAGACTGCTTTTCGTCACTGCGTCTCAGGGGCGGGCGGGCCCGCTTCCGGCGCCGGTCTTCTCGATCGCCGCGGCAATCGCGTCGAGGTCGTCATCGTCGAGTTCCAGGCCTGCGGCGGCAATCCAGCCGTCGATCTGCTCGGGCTTGCGCGCGCCGACAATCGCGCCCGTCAGGCCCGGCCAGGCCAGAACCCATGCAACGGCAACCGCTGCCTGACTGACGCCGTGGCGCTCGGCCACCGGCTTCAGCGCTTCGGCCAGCGCCAGATTGGCCCTCAGCGCCGCACCGTTGAAATTGGAACTGCCGCGCCGCCAGTCATCATCAGGCAAGGATGCGGCGCGTTCTTCCGTGAAACGTCCCGTCAGAAGGCCGGCCTGCATCGGACTGTAGCAGATGACGCCGGTTTCGTTGGCGCGGGCCCAGGGCAGAAGCTCGGCCGCCGTATCGCGGCGAATGGCGGAAAAGGGCGGCTGCAGCGTGTCCACATGGCCGATCGACTCGGCTTCTTCAAGCTGGCTGATGTCGTGGTTGGAAAGGCCGATCGCCCGCACCTTGCCGGCCGCTTTCAGATCGCACATCGCGCCCCAGTAGTCCGCAAGCGGCACGTCGTTCGACGGCCAGTGGATCTGCATCAGGTCGATGACCTCGACGCCGAGCCGTCTCAGAGAAGCTTCCGTCTGCGCTTTCAGGCTTTCCGGATCGCCGATCCGTCTCGGCGTTTCCATCGGATCATCATCGTTCCAGACCATGCCGCATTTTGTGAAGATGAAGGGGCGCTCAGAGGATGCCATGCCGGCAATCGCCCTGCCGACGACTTCTTCCGAATGGCCAAGGCCGTAAACGGAGGCCGTGTCGATCCAGTTGATTCCGGCATCGACCGCCCTGCGAATGGCGGCGACGGAATCGCTGTCGTCCTGCGCGCCCCAGCCTGCCGCCCAGCCCCCGCCGCCGATCGCCCAGGCACCGAAGCCTGTGCGGGTAATCGCCATATCGGTGGTGCCGAGTTGCCGTTTCGGCAGATCGTATGATGCATGTGTCATGAGAAACGCCCCCAAGGAAAACGCGCCCGTGTAACAGGCGCCCTCGCGTCCTCCCGACGGGACTGCCGGGAGCATCAGATAGGTGACCTTGCGCCGCCGCTCCGGCAGAAAGCCGGCGCTATTTCTTCTGGAAAGCCCGCGCCAGAACGAAGGCAAGGCCCGCAACAGCTGTAAGCCCCGAGATCGGCTTTTGCCGCATCATCACAGGAACGACGCCAAGAACGCCTTCGAGCATTTCCTCGGTCGCGTATTTGGCGGCCCGGTAGCGCCGCCGCTCCGCGCGGTTCATCAGCATCGCATAGGCGAGCACGAAGATCGCAAGCGTGAGCGAGGCAATGGCCACGGTCAGCGCCGCGCCGAGCGGACCGAAGACCTCGGCCAGATAGATCGCAAGCGCAACGACGCCGCTCACATAAGCGGACATGAACAGAAAAATCAGGATGACAGCCAGCACGGCGTTGCGCCTTGCCGAACGCGCGACCGCGCTGCCATCAATCGCCATGATGGCAGCTGTCAGGGAGATGAACCGGTCCATGCCTTAACGCCGCGTCAGCAGCGCGGCCAGAAAGCCGAAACCGGCAGCCATCAGGATGGATTGCAGCGGACGGCTGCGGATGTGATCCTCGATATCCTCTTCGATCGACATCGCTTCCTCGCGCGCCCGGTCATAGGCCTCGTGCCCCTTCCTGGTCGCGTCGTCACGGAACTTCTCGGCGCGGGCCCGTGCGTCGGATGCCTTTTCATTGCCAAGCGTGCCGATCAGCTTCGTCAGGCCTGCGATGTCGTCACGCAATTGGTCGATCTGAGCCTGGATGTCGGCCTCGGTTGTCTTGCCAGCCTGGCCGCCGGTGCTTTTGCTTTCTGCCATAGTTGATCTCCCAAATTTGAATTCGGACACTGAACGCTCCAACGCGTCAGCGTCGTTTTTGTTCCGGTCGACCGTCCCCTGCCGGCAAACCCGCAACGGAGGAAATCTGAGGGCCGACGGCGGAAGCTTACGCCCGGCATGCGGCCGGCACAATAGGCATCGAAGCGTGCGTCCCAGCCGCCTGGCCGTCCAAAGCAACTCCGCATCGCGGTTTCCGAAAATCGATTCCGATTTTCAGGCCGATGCGCTAGCCCGCAGCGGCCACCCGGGCCTGATCGTCACCCGACCAGCGCGAAAGGTGATCCCGGATAGCAGCGCGCAACTCATCCATCGTGGCATAAAGGCCGCCATCCAAGGCATGGACGTGAAACTTGACGGCGACAAATCTGAGCCGCCCGTTTTCGGGAACGACAATCCCGACCGGCTGGCCGCCGAACTCAACCATCTGCTTTTTCATGACTACCAACTCCGGCCCGAAGATGACCGGCCAATTTGTTTCAACCCTTGTGTGCGGCCTTAACGGCCCTGTCGCCCGCGCGACAGCATCGGAGCACATCCGGCACGCATCCGGCTTCGTTCATGTTCATTGTTTTCAGCGCCTCGAAAGACATTGAACGCTCCCGCACTCCGAAGGGTTGGACAAGTTTGCGACTGCGTGGGTTTTACCCGGAAACCCGAATCAAAACCAAGCTTATATTTTATTCATATCGCCGAAATTCTTCAAAAACATGTCAAAGAGCCGAGAATGTTGGAAACGAAATTCCCGTCTCGCCGGCTTCCGCCCGGCGGCTTCCTCCTAGATAGAGAGCTGCTGGCGGCAGACAAGAGGGGCGGCCGACAAATTCAGCCGCCCCGCAAAAATACAACCTGTGAATGCACAATCCGGAGGAAAGGACTGCGTTCACCCCATACGCTCGGAGGCGTAGGAACCGGCCGATGGCGGGAAGACAACCGTACGGTTGCCGTTGACGAAAACACGGTGGTGAATATGGGCGTGGATGGCGCGCGCCAGCACCAGCGCCTCGACATCGCGGCCAAGGGCCACATAGTCCTGCGGACTCTGCGCATGGGTGATGCGCACCGTCTCCTGCTCGATGATCGGCCCTTCGTCGAGCTCCGGCGTAACATAGTGCGCCGTCGCCCCGATCAGCTTCACGCCGCGCTGATAGGCCTGCTTGTAGGGGTTTGCGCCCTTGAAACTCGGCAGGAAAGAGTGATGGATGTTGATCACCTGCCCGGCCATCTTGCGGCACAATTCGTCCGAAAGCACCTGCATGTAACGCGCCAGCACGACCAGTTCGGCCTCCGTCTGGTCGATGAGCTCGAAAAGCCGCGCCTCGGCGGCGGGCTTCGTCTCCTTCGTCACCGGAATGTGGTAGAAGGGGATATCGTGATTGACGACGAGCTTCTGATAATCGAGGTGGTTCGACACCACGCCGACAATGTCAATGGGCAGTGCGCCGATGCGCCAGCGATAGAGAAGGTCGTTGAGGCAATGACCGAAGCGCGAGACCATGATCAGCGTCTTCAGCCGGTATTCGCCGTCATGAAAACTATAATCCATGTCAAAGGGGGCGGCGATCCCGGCAAACCCTTCCCTCAACGCATCAAGCCCGGTTCCGGTTTCGGAAATAAAGCTGATCCTGATGAAGAAGCGCCCCGTCTCCAGATCATCGAACTGGGAGCTGTCGATGATATTGCAGCCCTCCGCCGCCAGATAACCGGAAATCGCCGCGACAATGCCGCGCGTTGAAGGGCATGTTACCGTGAGCACGAAGTCTTTCATTGTGATTTCCCGTTTACTGAGCGCAGGCCGTCGCTTGTCCGGACAGCCGACCGGTCATAAAGGTTGGCGGGTGCGCTTTCAACCGCCCGATGGATCATCAGACTACGTCGAAAGGTCCGCTGCTGTAGCATCCACGACTCAAAGATGCGGATTGCCGCCAATCGCGCCTCTTCGTTTGTTTTCATCCGCCCGCCGGCAGACTATTGTTTCGGCGAAAAAGGGGCGGCTTGACTTCAGCGACCCCAGACGCGCTATAGTTCAGCGACAGCTGTCATGACGGGGCCGACCCGCCCGAAGGCGGAAGGGATGATTGGAGTATCAGTATATGCGTCGCTTGAGGGAATCCGCGCCATGCCGGTCTTCTGCCACCGACCTGACGAGGCGGGTTTCAACCGTCGCCGTCGCGGCCACGGCGCTGTCCCTCGCGCTGTCATCCACGGCGCTTGCCGCACAGAACTGTGAAATGACGCTGCACGGCATCAATGTCGCCGGCGCCGAGTTCGGCAAGCCCGGCGATCCTTACGGCCAGGGCTACATCTACCCCTCGAAGGAAACGATCGATTCACTGGCCGAGGACAAGTTCAACGCCATCCGGCTTCCCTTCCTCTGGGAACGGCTCCAGCCTTCGCTGAACGGCGTGTTCGACGCCACGGAATTGTCGCGCATGCAGGCGACGATCTCAGCCGCGCGCGACAACAACATGGTCGTCATCCTCGACCCGCACAATTACGCGCGCTATCGCGGTCAGGTGATCGGCAGCCCGGACGTGCCGGTCGAAGCCTTTGCCGATTTCTGGAAGCGTCTCTCGGCCGTCTTCGCCAATGACGATGACATCATCTTCGGCCTGATGAACGAGCCGCACGACATCGAAGCGCCGGAATGGCTGACCGCCGCCAACGCGGCGATCGCGGCGATCCGCAATATCGGCGCTGGCAACCTGATTTTCGTCCCGGGCACCGCCTGGACCGGCGCCCACAGCTGGGAGCAGACCTTCTACGGCCCGTCGAACGCCTCGGTGATGACCGGCGTTGTCGACCCCCAGGACAATTTCGCCTTCGAAGTGCATCAGTATGCCGATGCCGACTATTCGGGCAAGGCCGATGACTGCAGCCATATCGACGGCGCCGTCGATGCCGTCCGGAGCTTCACCGGCTGGCTGAACACCAACAATTATCAGGGTTTCCTGGGCGAATTCGGCACGACCGACCAGATCGAGTGCCTGCGCGGCCTGAAGCAGATCGTGGACATCATCCAGAACGATCAGAAAGCCTGGATTGGCTGGGCCTATTGGGCGAGCGGCGACTGGTGGCCGAAAAACGCTCCGATGATCATCCAGCCGGACCTGAGAAACGGCGGCAGCGCGCAACTGCGCACGCTGCAGCCCATGCTCGCCGACAACGACCTGACCCGCCACGCCTGCAACGGCGACGGCAACTGAGCGTCACCCGGCAACGGGCGCCCAGAGCACGTCCTCGATCCGGCGCGCGCCGGTTGCAAGCATGACAAGCCGGTCGAAGCCGAGCGCGATGCCGCTTGCCGCCGGCATATGCCCAAGGGCTGCCAGAAAATCCTCGTCGATCGGATAGGTCTCGCCGTAGATGCGCTCTTTTTCCGCCATATCGGCTTCGAACCGGCGACGTTGTTCACCGGCATCCGTCAGCTCGCCGAAACCGTTGGCAAGCTCGACGCCGCAGACATAGAGCTCGAAGCGTTCGCTGACGCGCGGATCGTCCTCGCTCTTTCGCGCAAGAGCGGCCTCGGGCGCGGGATAGGCATCGAGAAGCGTCGGGCGGCCATGGCCGAGCCTGGGTTCGATTTTCTCGACAAGCACGCGCGAAAAAAGATCCGACCAGCTGTCGTCATTGCCGTATCGAAACCCCTTCTCTCTCATTTGCCCGGAAAGGCCGTCGCGGTCGGTCGAGCCGTCAGCCGCGATCGTGGCGAGTAGATCGATCCCGGCAAAACGCGCGAAGGCCTCGGCCACGCTCAACCGCTCGAGGGCGGAAAAGGGATCGCAATTCCCGTCCCGCCAGGCAAAACGCCCGGTTCCGGCGGCCCGCGCCGCAAGCGCCAGCAGGGCGGAGCAATCGGCAAACAGCTTCTCATAGGGTTCGCGCGCGCGATACCATTCCACCATGGTGAATTCCGGATGGTGCAGCGGCCCTCGCTCGCGATTGCGATAGACACGGGAAAAGGCGACCAGACGTTCCTCGCCCGCCGCCAGCAGTTTCTTGGCGGTAAATTCCGGCGAGGTGTGCAGGTACATCGCCTTCGCCGCGCCGTCATTGCCGATCATGTCCGTTGAAAACCCATGAAGATGGGTCTCGTTTCCGGGCGAGACCTGTAGCGCCGGAAGATCGGCCTCGATAAACGCCTCATCCGCAAACCAGGCGCGCATCGCCGCCATGATCCGGTTGCGGGCCAGAAGCGCCGGCCGCCGGTCACGGTGCCTGTCGGACAGCCACCAGGGCGATGACGGGGCAGCGGCGTTTTCGTCCGGCATTTTTCCTGAAGCCTTTCCTTCCCGTTCGTTGCAATCCGGCGTTTGGCACTGGAATTCAAAGCGGATTTGCGTTAGTCCCGCTCTCACGAATTGAATGGGAATGCGCGGTCTATAGATAGTCCCGGCCGCCAAAGCAAGGAAGTCTCATGGTCAAGGTCATTGCCTCATCGCTGCGCAAGGGCAATGTCGTCGATGTCGACGGCAAGCTCTATGTCGTTCTTACCGCCCAGAATTTTCACCCCGGCAAGGGCACGCCCGTGACCCAGGTGGACATGCGCCGCATCGCCGACGGCACAAAGGTTTCGGAACGCTGGAAGACGACCGAGCAGGTGGAGAGGGCCTTCGTCGAGGACACCGACCACACCTTCCTCTACAATGACGCCGAAGGGTTCCACTTCATGAACCCTGAAACTTACGACCAGCTCACCATGAGCCCGGACGATGTCGGCGATGCCGCCAACTACCTGTCGGAAGGTATGACGGTGATCCTGTCGATCCATGAGGGCGTTGCCATTGCGCTGGAACTGCCGCGCCATGTCACGCTGGAGATCACCGAGACAGAACCGGTGGTCAAGGGCCAGACGGCGTCTTCCTCCTACAAGCCTGCCATGCTGTCAAACGGCGTGCGCACCATGGTGCCGCCGCATATCGATGCCGGCACCCGCGTGGTGATCCTCACCGAGGACGGCTCCTATGTGGAGCGCGCCAAGGACTGATGTCCCCTTGTTGCCGATATGAGAAAGGCGGGCTGCTGAGCCCGCCTTTTTTTTGCGTTTGCTACGCGATGCCGCCAAGGCAGATATATTTCAGCTCTGTATAGTCATCGAGACCGTATTTGGAGCCTTCCCGGCCGAGGCCGGACTGTTTGACGCCGCCGAAGGGCGCGACCTCGGTGGAGATGAGGCCCGTATTGACGCCGACAATGCCGTATTCCAGCGCTTCGGCAACCCGGAAGATCTTCGCCACGTCAGAGGAGAAGAAATAGGAGGCGAGGCCGAATTCGGTGTCATTCGCCATGCTGATCACATCCTCCTCGGTCTCGAACCGGAACAGCGGCGCGACCGGGCCGAAGGTTTCCTCGCGCGCGCATTTCATCTCGGGCGTGACGCCGGTCAGAACCGTCGGCTGGAAGAACAGCCCGCCCTTTTCGTGACGCCCGCCGCCGAGCGTGATTTCGGCCCCCTTGGAGACGGCGTCCTGAATGTGGTCCTGCACCTTCTCGACGGCGTTCTCGTCGATCATCGGGCCGATATCCATGCCTTCGGCCATGCCGTCTCCGACCTTCAGGCCCGCCACCCGTTTGGCCAGCTTTTCGGCGAAGGCGTCATAGACGCCGGACTGCACGTAAAGACGATTGGCGCATACGCAGGTCTGCCCGGCATTGCGGTATTTGGAGGCAATCGCGCCCTCGACGGCGGCATCGAGATCGGCGTCGTCGAACACCATGAAGGGGGCGTTGCCGCCGAGTTCCAGCCCGAGCTTCTTGATCTGGTCGGCGCCCTGGCGCATCAGGATGCGGCCCACCTCGGTTGAGCCGGTGAAGGTTACCTTGCGCACGCGGTCATCCTCGCTGAAGGCCTTGCCGACCATCGAGGAACTGGTCGCCGTGACCACCGAAAACAATCCCGCCGGCAGCCCGGCCTGTTCTGCCAGATAAGCCATGGCAAGTGCGGAGAGCGGCGTCAGCTGCGCCGGCTTGGAGATGATCGAGCAGCCGGCGGCGAGAGCCGGGGCCATCTTGCGCGCGAGCATGGCATTGGGGAAATTCCAGGGGGTGATCGCTCCCACGACGCCGACGGGCTGACGGATGACCATGATGCGCTTGTCGGCCTGATGGCCCGGAATGATATCGCCATAGGCGCGCTTGGCCTCCTCGCCGAACCACTCGACATAGGCCGCGCCGTAAAGGATCTCGCCGCGCGCCTCGGCGAAGGGCTTGCCCATCTCGATGGTGAGGATCGTTGCGAGATCATCGGCATTGGCGACCATCAGGTCGTAGAGCTTGCGAAGAACAGCCGCGCGTTCCTTGCCGGTCTTCTTCGCCCAGCTCTTCTGCGCCTCGTGGGCGGCAGCGATCGCCGTGTCGACATCTTCCCTGCCGCAATCCGGCAGGGTCGCGATCACCTCGCCGGTCGCCGGATTGGTAACGTCGAATGTCTTGCCGCCGGTTGCGGCCTCCGCCCATTCGCCGGCAATGAAAGCGCCGGAACGCGCCAGCGTCTTGTCCTTGAGGCGGTTTGTGAGCAGTTCCGATATGGGCATGGATGGTCTCCCTGTTTTCTCTTTCCACAACGCCGAACCCGGCGGTCATTGTTCCGTTCCCGCGTGCGGCCGCGCAACTGGCCGATCAAAGGCCTCGCCGAAAGGCCTTCGGCAGCGCACGTCACCGGGCATGTCTTGGCCCCAGGGCGTCCCGGCCCGGTTTCTGGCGAAACAGGAGGCTTGCGCCTCGCCCGCCAAGCGGCTGCGCGCCTTCCCGCCATACGCCAGACGACTTTCATATAATTATATATAATGGAATATTGTATCAATATAGTAAATTCGCAAAATCCACCGATTTGCGATGCGCGCGATTCTCCGCTAGATGACTCCTGTTTCAACAGCCGCGGTCCCGGCCCCTTGCCGCCCGCGCCGGCGACACCCGTCAGGACAAACCATGCAGACCATTTTCGTGCAGTTCAAATGCCATCCCGGCCAGGCCTATGACGTAGCGGACGTTGTCGTGCGCACGCTTGAGGAAACCTCGGAAATCTATTCGACCTCCGGCCATTACGACCTCCTGGCAAAGTTCTACCTGCCGGCCGAGGCCGACATCGGCCACTTCGTCACCAGCCAGTTGCAGACGATCGAGGGCGTGAAAGACACCTTCACCCTCGTCACCTTCAAGGCTTTCGGCTGACGGCCGGCGGCGTCTGGCGCCTTGCCAGGAAAAGCGGATACAGGTTCTTCGTCCGGAAACGCGCAAAAACAAAGAGATAGAGCACTTCCGCGTACCGGAGAAAGACGAAAGCCCATCAGAAACGCGGCGCCTCAAGCCCTGCCGCACGATAGGCGGCAATCACCGTATTGGCCATGAGCATGGTGATCGTCATCGGCCCGACGCCGCCGGGAACCGGCGTGATCGCGCCTGCAACCTTCTCGCAGGCCGCGAAATCAACGTCGCCGAGAAGCCGGGTCTTGCCCTCGCCGCGCTCCGGCGCAGGAACACGGGTGATACCCACATCAATGACTGTCGCCCCGGGCTTTACCCACTCGGCCCTGACCATTTCGGCACGCCCCGTCGCAGCCACGAGAATATCGGCGCTGCGGCACACGGAAGGAAGATCGGCGGTGCGCGAATGGGCCATGGTGACCGTGGCGTTGGCCTGCAGCAGGAGCCGGCCCATGGGCTTTCCAAACAGGTTGGAGCGGCCGATGACGACGGCGTTGAGGCCTGAGAGGTCATCGCCGTGGATCGAACGGACAAGGATCATCGCGCCGGCCGGCGTGCAGGAAATCAGCCCGGTTTTCAGGTCGCCCACGGCTAGCTTGCCGGCATTGACGATCGAAAGCCCGTCGACGTCCTTTTCCGGGCGAATCATCTGAGTCACCGGAAACTCGTCGAGATGGCCGGGCAGCGGAAGCTGCACGAGGATGCCGTGGATTGACGGATCGGCATTGAGTTCGCCAACGACCTTTTCGAGTTCCGCCTGGCTGGTATCGGCATCAAGCGTGACCTGCACCGAATGAAAACCGCATTCCTTGGCCCGCTTGCCCTTGGCCGCCACATAGGTATGGCTTGCCGCATCATCGCCGACAATGACGACAGCAAGCCCCGGCACGACGCCGCTGGCGCGCTTCAGTTCGGCCGTGGCCGTCTTGACCGTCTCGATCACCCCTGCGGCAATCGCCTTGCCGTCAATGCGTTCTGCCATTTGTTCACTCCCGGAAAGTCAATGCCAACGCCCTCGTCTGGGCTCCGAAAACAAAAACGGCAAGCGCCGCAGCGCTTGCCGGTATACTTCATCAAAAGGCAGGAGTGCCCTCAGTTGAGCCGCGTCTTGACCGAGTCGACGGACTTCGAAAACAGCTTCGACTGAACCGCGGGAGTGGCCTTCTTTTCAAGGACGATGCGCGCCGCTTCCACGGCCACGTCCACGGCCGCGCCACGAACGGCCTCGATGGCGTCGTGCTCGGCCTGACGAATTTTCTGCTCGGAAAAGGCGGTGCGGCGCTCGACATATTCTTCCGTCTTGCGGCGCGCCTCTTCCTTGATCGCCTGGGCCTCGCGTTCGGCCGCGGCAACGATATCCTTGGCTTCCTCTTCTGCCTCGCGGCGCTTGCGCTGATAGTCGGCCAGCACGTGCTGGGCCTCCTCGCGCAGACGCTTGGCTTCCGCCAGTTCATCGCGAATCTCGTCCGCGCGCGAATCAAGCGAGCGAAGCATGATGCCGGGAACCTTGAAATAGGCCACGACGATGAAGAACAGGATCAGGCCGACAAAGGCATAAAATGTCGCGTCAAGTGCCATGATCAGCCCTCCTTGGCCGTAGATACGGCCGCTTCGACATCGCCCTTGGCAACGCGCCCGCCGATAAGATGGGTCACGATCTGGGCGGCGGTGTCCTCGGCAATGG
Organism: Martelella sp.; assembly: GCF_984369615.1. Lineage (NCBI taxonomy): Bacteria > Pseudomonadati > Pseudomonadota > Alphaproteobacteria > Hyphomicrobiales > Aurantimonadaceae > Martelella > Martelella sp. The sequence goes on from NZ_CFHTCS010000049.1 coordinate 16,472, forward strand.
TGCCGACCTCGGCCAGCGCTTCGGAGCGAACCTTTTCGATCCGGGCATTGGCTTCGGAAAGCTTCTTACCAAGCTGGCTCTCGAGCTCGGCCCGCTCGGCTTCGGCCTCGGCACGGGCCTTTTCGGCGGCGGCCGCCGAAATCGCACGCGCTTCGTCGCGCGCCCGGGCCAGTTCCTTCTCATAAGCGGCAATCGCGGCATCGGCCTCGTTGCGCAGCCTTTCGGCTTCGTCGAGGTCCTGGGCGATCCGGTCATGCCGGTCTTCCAGGATGGAGCCGACGCGCGGAACGATCACCCTCTTCATCACCAGATAGAAGATGCCGAACGTGATGGCCAGCCACAGGATCTGCGACGGAAAGGTCACAAAATCAAATGGCGGGAACACCTGTTCCTCGTGATGCTCGAGTTCGGCCAGCGTCGTCTCGGTATGCGCATCCGCGCCTTCCGATGTCTGCGCCAGAGCCGGTGTCACAATCATGCTCGCCTCCAGAGGTCTTCGATAACGATGTCACGGCGTTATAAGCAAACGCCGTGACCAAAACGTCAGACCGTTTAAACTTAAACGGCGAAGAGCAGGAGAAGAGCGACGAGCAGCGAGAAGATGCCGAGCGCTTCGGTCACGGCAAAGCCGAAGACCAGGCGGCCGAACTGGCTGTCGGCTGCAGAGGGGTTACGCAGGGCGCCGGTGAGGTAGTCACCGAAGATACGGCCCAGGCCCATGGAGGTTGCACCCATGCCGAGGCATGCAATACCGGCACCAATGAACTTTGCTGCTTCCGCTTCCATAAAAGAACTCCTTCGAAAGAATGGGTTATTGCGGCTTAATAGCGATGCCGGTCCGCGCTGTCCAGCCGAACCGACAGTGTTTATTCCCTAGTGTTCGCCTGCGTTGACGGCGTCGTTGAGATACATGCAGGTCAGGACTGCAAACACATAGGCCTGCAGGAAGGCCACCAGGAATTCCAGCGCCGTCAGAGCGACGGTCATGGCCAGGGGCAGGATCGCGCCCCCGGTTCCGATCGTGCCGATCGCGCTCAACGAGACGACGAAGCCGGCAAAAACCTTGAGCGTGATGTGACCGGCCAGCATATTGGCGAAAAGACGAACCGACAGGCTGATGGGACGCGAGAGAAACGAAACGATCTCGATCAGCGTCACCAGCGGCAGCAG
>NZ_CFHTCS010000050.1:0-17532 GCF_984369615.1 Martelella sp.
TTGATGTAGAATCCGATTCTGGTTTAGTTTACTCAATAATTTTAGATGTTTTTTCAAAGTTCAGTAGTGTTTATTCACTAAACATAGCGCTTAAGAAGTATGGCAGGCTTTGGGCGAGGGGAGAAGTAAATTCTCTTGAGCCGGTAGAATCGTTGTTGAAGGGGTCTGACGTTTCGGCGGTGGCCTCAGCTTTCGAGTTCTTAGTCCGACGAAGTAATGACTCTAAAAAGATTAAGGATTGGTTTTCAATCTTACTTGAAGATATGGATAATCGGACCGCAGGAGCTGCTATATCAATAATAGCAAAGCGTCGGGGGCCGATGCATTCTTTAGTCGCGAGAAATCTTCAAGCCGGAGTTCCGCGTTTGCCTGGGCAGTCAATCGATGCTCAAGATATTTTCTTGTTATCGCGATACGTGAAGAAGGCGATAGGTTACTCTGAACGTACGGCAGTGGAAATCGATTATAGTCTTTTAAAATTATTCTATAGTGATTTTAATATCAAGAGGTTGGTAGAATATGTGGCGCAGGCCGTGGATGATCTATCGGAATATTTCGAAAAGTATCACTTTGTAAGTTCCTTTTATGGATATAAAACCGTTAACCCTAATGTTGTTTGTATTTTTCAAATACAAGAGGAAGGCGGACGGCATTTTCTAATGGAGTGGCTTGTCTTTAAAGGAAATTCTTGGCATTCGCTTCGTCCTAATATGAATATGGTGGCCGATAATGACGAGATTCGTGGGGAATTAAGAAGACTTAATGGAGATGAGTACTATGAAAATGCTGTTAAAGAATTGATCGGTAAGTTCAGATTAGATTGATTTATTATAATATATATTAAGTTTACATTTTTTTCAGTGAGCTTTTCATTTATGCAAGATGCACTGTCATAAATCGACTATTTTCAGTAAGTGTATTCGCTTGGCCTTGAAGCTTCCGTCTGGCTTTCTTTCGCCTTCAATGGTAATATCGGCAGTTACGCGATCCTTTTTAGCTACCGAGGCTGGGTCAACAGTCGGGTAGAGATCCATTGGCAAGCGTGTTTTGAAGCGGTCGTCTCCGACGATTATAGCTGCCCAGCCTGTGGAACTTTTGTCTTTGTCCATTGCACGTATATCTAGAACTACGCCAGCAAGATCGAGATTCTTGCTCTCATCAATTTCAGAAAGTTCGCTGTCTGTTGGGTATTCCCTAAGGGTTTCCTCAGAGATTTCGCCATACCCCTCGACCTTAATTGGAGCGATACGTCCGTCTTCGCGCGGCTTGAGGAAGCGAGTTACGGATTTTATCAGCGTACGGCGTTTACTCGCGGGAAGAGCCTCATGAAGGCCGTCCTCGATCTGGCTGACGGGAACATTAATCCTGTCCGACAAGATGTTAATGACGGTGTTGTAGTCGCCGGTTATATGGGTGGAGGCAGGTCGGTCCTTCTTACGCGCCCTAATCGTGTCATATGAGTAGCGTGCGACGAAGTAGACGGCGGCTAAAGTCGCGAGTGTTACGATGAACTCGGCTTCTTCTGGCACGTCAATTCCGAACATACCCTCAATCCCATCTATGACCTTGTTCTCGATCTGCGTTTGATACTCGCCAAAAAGGACAATGGCCAGGTCGGTAATAAGGCTCCCAGATACCACACTTTTGACTTGGATCTTGATCTGGTCGATACCGAAATCGTCCAAGGAGGCATCTAGCACATGGCTGCCTTGCTCGAGCAATTTTTTTTGGGCCCGCAGATTTTCAATAATCTCATCGATCGATGCTGTGCCGTTTGGGTATTCCATGCGATGGCGAAATGTGAGTTCCATCTTTACCTCCCTTACCGTCCAGATGAGCACAAACTAAACCTTTAGGCGATTCCATATTTGTTACATCCTTAATTTCATTCGACGACATCCGCTTTGATTTGGTTGTTCATTTCGTTGCAACGTCGGCAGCGATCTTGGCGCCTCTCCGTCAGCTTCGTTGTCCATATTGCAACGAATTGGCAACGAAAAATCGATATTAAGATATTGATATATATAATAAAATATAGCTCGTTGTACTCGTTGCCCTGTTTCTATAACTCGATATTAAATGCGTTTTTCCTTCATTTAATGCCAGATTTATGTCTATATTGGGGGTGGTTTTGTGTTACGCGCAATATGGACAACGAGATTTTCAAATGGGCAAAACGGCTTGGAAGTTGGCGCCGGGGCAGTGGGTTCGTCTTCGCTCGGGTGGCGGCCTGCTGGGCAAGTTCGGTCGCATCACCTCGATCGATGAGGGCGGACTGATCTACCTCGAGACGGATGGCTGCAAAGAGGTGGCGGCCGTGCGCGAGGACTTCAGGGTTATCCGCTCCAGGTTGGCGCCGCATGCGTGGTTCCCGATGCGCAAGACGCTGCCCTATGGTCGGTACAATTGTCCGGACGGATCTGTGGTCCTGCACAATCGCGATTACCAGCCGCTTGTGCGCATCTCCTTCTCGGGCAGCTTATCTGCCTGTCTGGCCTCGGAGCGCATCCACTACGATAGCCAGGACTGGTTTTGGGGAAGTGCGACCGGGAAGGCGTCGCCCTGGCGTTCGGATGCGGTGTTCAAAATGTGCGTTGAGATCATGAATGATCCCGTTTTGTTCTTGCGCTCGATACCGGAAATGAGTTAGTTTCGGCTTGCCCTGCCACGGCACACCATCGGTCCAAACTTGCACTGCAAACCCGGAGCCGATGAATGAAGAAATGTTTGAATAATGGTCGTCTGCCTGAGCTCGTATCAGAGCTCGATTGGTATGCGCTGCTTGTCCCGCCTCAGAAAGAGTTCGCCGCTCAGGAGATCTTGTCGAAGCGCGATATCGCCACGTTCTGCCCGTTCCAGAGCGTCTGGCGAAAGCCGTCGCGGTATTCGAAGGACAAGGTGCTGAAGCACTATCCCGTTATGCCGCGCTATCTTTTCGCTGGATTTGCGGGGCAGGTAGACTGGTATCGCCTGTTCCAGATGCCCTTGGTCAACGCAGTCGTTGGTGTTGCCGGTGAACCCAGGAGCTTCGACAACATGGGCGCCTTTATCCGAAATTTCAGGAATGGGCTTCGTCGGTCTGAGCATGACCGGTATATGCCAACCCATCGCGAGTTTGGCGTTGGGGACACTGCGGTGATCGTCGACAGCGCTCTTGCTGGCCGTCATGTGGTGGTCGAAAGTATCGACAAGGGTCACGCGTTCTTTACGCTTGAGATGTTCGGAGGGGAGATGCGACTGAGCCTGCCAACAGATAAATTAGAAGCTGCTTGACAATGGGGAACAAATCGGAAACAAATAGCGCAGGATGATTTGGGTCCCTCGGCCGATCGGTGTCGATACCTGAACCCGGAAGGCGCGAAAGGCGCTCTTCACAGGTGGATATTTATGGCCGCTTTCATAGCGGCCTTTTTCGTTTCCAGACATCGAAAGCCCAAAAAGCATGGATACCTTCAAGAGCTATTCCTCTGGCGTTACCGCGCCGGCCTCCCATGCTGCAGAAGTGACCCCTGGCGCCGAAGCCCTCAGTGTCGCGACGCGTGCCCTGTTTGTTGGCGGACGCGGTGATCTCGAACTGACCATGCTCGGTGGTGAGACGGTGAAGCTTGTCAGCGTTGAGCCTGGCTATCATCCGCTCAGGGTGACGCATGTGCTCGGAGCCACGACGGCGACAGACATTGTCGCGCTCTGGTAACGGCGAGTATCACCGGCTTTACCAAACAGCGGCGTGGCGGAAGCTACGCCTTCAGGCGATTGCCCGCGACGGTGGCCGATGCCGGATGTGTGATTGCCACGTGGTTTCCGGACGCAGTGATCCACGGGCAGCCGAGGTTGATCACATTCAGCCACACAGGGGCGACAGGGCGCTGTTCTTTTCACTCGGCAACCTTCAGACGCTTTGCAAGTTTTGCCACTCCACGGCCAAGCAGCGGATGGAGAGGGGCGGTCGGATGCAACGCGATGATGGTTGGGCCCCCTGATAAAAAACAAGGGGGTGGTGTCTGGTTACCCGCGGCCCACCTCCGTTCGCACTGAGATCAAGCTGAAAGATGGGGTAGGGGTCTATGGCGGTGAAAAAGCCTCGTCAGCCACGCTATGCCGATATCTTTCGAGCGGACGAAGAGAAGGCGGTAAAGGCCAGAGAGGTTTGGCGCGAAACGATCGAGTGGCTGGACGAAAATGGCCTCCTGACCGTCCGGCGAGTTGAGATCGCTGATCGATATGCGCGGGCTTGCGCCGAATACCACGCGCTTTATCCGATCGCTCTCGAAGAGGGGCCGGTGAAGGTTGGCCCGAACGGCGGCGACGTCTTCAACTTCAATTGGTCGGCTTGCGAGAAGCTCAACGACCGCATGGCAAAATTCGAAGATGCGTTGCTGATCAGCCCCAAGTCCGCCCAGGATAAGGTCGCGGAGAAGCCGCCCGCATCAAAGCCCACGAAAGCTGACGCGTACCTTGATTGACCAGACAACGGAATGGGCACGTAAGGCTGCTTCCGGTGAAATCGTTGTGGGCGATCTGGTTCGGTTAGCAGCACAGCGACATCTCGATGATTTGCGAGACGGCGCAAAACGCGGCCTCACCTGGGATCTTGCCGCCGCGGAGCGGGCGATCAATTTCTTCCCCTCGGTATTGAGCATCACGGAGGGCGCGAAAGAGGGAGAACCCTTCAAGCTCTTGCCGTGGCATGTCTTCGTGGTCGGATCGATTTACGGCTGGAAGGACGCGAACGGACTTCGTCGGTTTCGGTTCGTTTGGATGGAAACCGGTAAGGGCCAAGCCAAGTCGCCGTTGATGGCCGGCCTCGGGCTCTATGAGATTGCTGGCCGGAAACGCCGGCGCGCCGAAGTCTATTGCATTGGTGAGGATCGGAAGACCGCCAATGTCATGTTTCGCGATGCGGTCGCCATGTGCCGGGCGCCTATCCCGGATAAGGAAGACGAAACGCTCGAAAGTCTGGGAAAGGTGATGATCCGGGGCTTTGGCGACAATGCCTGGAAGATCGAGCACCCGGCCAGTGGTTCGAAGTTTGAACCCGTTGCAAATAGCGATGCGATCTCGGGGCCGAAACCTGTTCTGGTTCTCGGTGACGAGATCCACGAAATGAAGACGAACAAGGCCATTTCGATTTGGCGCGCCGCGATCGCGAAGATGAGCGGTGATCCGATGATGGTTTTGGGCACCAATACGCCGTCCGTCGACCAGCATGTCGGGACCGAATACAGCGAATTCTTTCAGAAGGTGCTGCGCGGCGAATTTACCGATGATTCTGCCTTTGCGCTCATCGCAAGAACGGACAAAGGCGACGATCCGCTCCACGACGAAAGCTGCTGGGTCAAATCGCTTCCGGCGCTGGGCATCACCTATCCGATCGAGAACGTGCGAAAAGAGGTTGAGACCTCCCGCAACATGATCTCGACGGCATTGACGACCAAGCGCCTGTATTTCGGCATCCCGGTCGGTACGGCCGGCTTTTGGATTGCTGAGGATGCCTGGGAGCGCGTTCAGGGTGACGTTGATGAAGAGGAAATGGTCGGGCGCAAGCTCCACCTGTCGCTCGATTTGTCAGAGAAGAACGACCTGACGGCGCTTTCGGGATGTTGGGAAGGCGAAACCCTTGCTGCGAAGACTTGGTATTTCACCACTGGCGAGCGGGTCGACGAACGCAGCACGGCCGATCAGATCCCCTACCGTGAGATTGAGGCGGCCGGACAAGTGACCATCACGGCGACTGCCACGATCGACTATTCTTTCGTGGTGAGGCAGGTCGCGGATCTCTATTCGAGGCACGATGTCGAGCAGATGGTAGTGGACTCGACCTTCATCCAAAACTTCATAAGGGCGGCAGATGACGCCGGTTTTCCAGTTTGGAAGTATGAGGGCGACGATCAGCCTGAAGGTGTTGGCTTGAAAATTGTGCCGCATGCTCAGGGAAGCAAGGTCGTTTTCGAAGAGAAGATGCTTTGCATGCCGTTGTCCATGCGGCACCTCGAAGACAGCATCCTTCGCAACGTCATGGTCATTGATCGAAATCGCCTGACCACAATCTGTGCGTCAAATGCGGTCGTTCAGTCTGACGCCTTCAAGAATAAATGGTTCGACAAGCGGAAGTCGCGAGGTCGGATCGACGGCATGGTTACCATTGCCATGGCGGTCGGTTCGGCAGCGAGCCGAATGGCCAGCCAGACGCGGTCGTATCTCGAGGAAGAGGAATTGATCATCCTATGAACCTCTTTCGAAAAATCTTCCGCCCTGCAGAGATGAAGAATGCCGCGGCGGCGGGGATTGAGGACAAGGAAGATCGCATCTTCTATGAGGGCGTCGGCGAGGTCGGGTCGCGACAATTCACCAGCGTTGCGGCTGCGCTGCGGGCTGGTTTCGTCATTGCCGGCGGCATGGGGCTTTTGCCTCTCAAGACTGAAGGCGACGATAAGAACACAAATCGCGTTCTGGATCTGATCAACACCGAGCCGAACGAGTTCATGACGGGTGTCGAGTTCAAAGAGCTCATCACCCTTCATGCCGTGTTTAATGGCACGGGGCGCGCTTATATCCGTCGCAACAGCCTCGGCAAGCCGGTTGAGCTCATTCCGCTGCATCCTAATTGGAACGGTCGCTGGGTGTACAAAGACGGGCAGTATGTGCTGCCGGTCAGCATCGAAGACTATGGCATCTATGGCGACTTCAGCCGTGACGAGATTTTCGAAGTCACGTCGCCGCGCTGGGATATGCTCGCCGGGCTCAACGTCATCAAGTCGTGCCGGCGCGTCCTTGATCTGTCCAGGCGCTTGCAGGATCGGCAGGCGCAGTTTGCCGATACACGCGCGCCCTATGGTGTCATGTTCATTCAGGAAGGCACCGGCAAAGATAGCGTTACAAAGCTGAAAAAGGCCTGGTCCGAGCAGTTTGGGAAGACTGGCATTGCCGTTGTCGACATGGACGGCAAATTTCAACAGCTCGTGCAGACTTCATCCGATCAGCAACTGCTTGAAACGATGAAGTTTCAGATCGAGGAAATCGGCCGGATTTTCGGGGTTCATCCCTACTATTTGATGCAGACGGCAGGGTCTGGCGCTCAGGGCGCGGTTGCTGATGTGATGCTGTTTCACCAGGCAAATACCATGGCGCCATGGATCGGGCGCTGGGAAGCTTCGCTCAAGCGTTCATTCTTCCGCAAGTCCGCCGTGGAACCGAATTTCGACGAAAATGCCCTTATGCGGACCACGCCGCAGGTCAGAGCAGAGATCTATGCCCGAGCGCTCGGTTCCGGCGGAAACGCACCGTGGATGACCGAGGATGAAGTGAGACAGGGCAAGTCCCCGTTCAATCTCCCTGAGCGTGGCGACGACTTCTGGCAGCAAAACAGGCGGAACGGAGGTCAGAATGGCCCTTCAGTATAAGTTTGCGCCTCTCGAGGCCGAAATTGACGACCGAGGCAGGGTCACGGGTTATGCCTCGAAGTTCGGCATCCGCGACATGGGCGGCGATATTGTCGTCAAAGGCGCATTTTCCAAGTCGGAACGTAAGCCTAAAATGCTCTTTCAGCACGATCCGGGGCAGGTTGTCGGCGTTTGGGACCGGATCGAAGAGGATAATACCGGGCTTTATGTCGAGGGACGGGTCAATCTGGGCTCGACGCTCGGAAAAGATGTTCATTCGAACCTGGAGTTCGGCGCGATCGACGGCATGTCCATCGGTTTTCGGACCAAGGACGCCGTGAAAACCAAATCTGGCCGGGAGTTGCGTAGCGTCGACTTGTGGGAGGTCTCGTTTGTCACCTTCCCGATGCTGCCAGAAGCTCTTGTGTCGTCGGTGAAGTCGATTGAGGGCGAAAGCCCCGCCATTTTGAAGAGATTTGTCGAGAATATCATGCGTGAGGCGGATTTCTCGGCTGATGAGGCCAAGGCGGCGGCGGCCGCTGTGGCCCGTGTTCGCGCGGAACGTGAGGTGAGCGACGGGCAAAAAAGTCTGACACTGGAAGACTTTAAACGCGCACTGAGCGGCCTCTGACGGGCCATATCCCTCAAAATTTGGAGAAAACCATGACTGAATTGTCCATGGAAGGCATTCGCGAAGCTCTTCGCGAGGAAGTGAAAGGCCATTTCGAAAAGCTTGATGGCAAGTCGAACGATCTGGCGGCGATGATCGATGCGCTCAAGTCGGCGGCGAGCGACGAGAACGGTGTTATCAAGGGTGAGATCGAAAAGCTCTCCGGCGACATCGAGAAGGTGAGCGACGAAGCTGCGGAAATGCAGAAGAAGTTCGCCGGCCTTCTGAACCCCACGTCGGCAAAGTCGATCGGGCAGCAGTTTATCGACAGCGACGAGTTCAAGTCGAACGCGACGACCCGCGAGGCGGTCAAGATCGCGCTCGAGATCAAGGACGTGACGAATGCCGGCAATATTGCGACGGGTGTTTCCCGTTCGGTCCTGACGCCGGAACAGTCTGGCGGCTTTGTCGCGCCGCCTGATATCGATCTGCGCATTCGCAGCCTGATCCCGGCGGGAACGACTTCGAGCAATTCGATCCGTTCCATTCAGGAAACCGGCTTCACGAACGCCGCCGCTCCGGTCGCGGAAGGTGGCACCAAGCCGAAGTCTGAAATCACCTTTGGTGAGCTCATCGTCCCGGTCCAGAAGATCGCCCACAAGTTCCGGGCATCGATGGAAGTTCTGGACGATGCGCCGATGCTGCGTTCCTATATCGACGGTCGTGGTCGCTATGGCCTCAATCTTGTCGAAGAAGAGCAGCTTCTGACCGGCAACGGCACGAGCCCCAACCTGAAGGGGCTTCTGCCCCAGGCGACGGCTTACGACAACACGACCATTGGCGGCTACACGCCGGCCACCTTGGTCGATGATATCCGTGTCGCCAAGCTGCAGGTTCGCAAAGCACTCTATCCGGCCTCGGGCATCGTTCTGAACCCCGAAGACTGGGCTATGATCGAGCTTCTGAAGGATACCCAGGGCGCTTACCTGTTCTCTTCGGTCACGACCGGCGCAACGCCGCGTCTGTGGGGCCTGCCGGTTGTTCTTTCGGACAGCATCACGCCCGGGGATTTCCTTGTCGGCGCGTTCGCTCTCGGAGCGCAGATCTGGGACCGCATGGGCCTTACGGTCATGGCATCGACCGAAGACGGCGACAACTTCTCGGAAAACATGGTCACGATCCTGTTTGAGAAGCGTCTTGCACTGGAAGTGTCGCGTCCTGAGGCTTTCGTCTTCCACGACGCTTCGGCCGAGTAATATGAAAGGGGCGGCTCCGGTCGCCCTCACTCTCCCGTGAGGCTGATATATGCCGGAATTTCTGGACCTCGATGTCTTCAAGCAGCAAGGCAAGATCGATTTCGCCGACGACGACGCAGAAATCACCTCTTATCTTGACGCGGCTGAAAGCTACTTGGCTGATCCCGCAAATGGCATTCTGTGCCGCCCGATTGTCGAGACGGAGTTCACCGAGAGCTTCAGTTCTTTCCGGTCCGTCAACCTGTCCTACCACGACCTGATCACGACATCGGCTGTCACGTATGTTGACGTGGATGGGCAAGAGCAAACGCTTGCGACGATCTACGCCATTCGAGACGGGTCGCTCGTCGTTAATCCCGGCGAGACTTGGCCGAGAGCCATCTCCGTAACTGTGACCTACAGCGCCGGCTGGCCCATTAGCGATGTGCCGGACGCAATCAGGCAGGCTGGGTATTTCATCGCTCGATCTTTCTATGAGGAAGGGTCGAACATCAATCACAACAGGCTGCGCAGCATCGTTGCGATCATGGTTCGCGGCTTTCGGAGGCAGACCATATGAAAACCGTCGAGTTCACTAAGAAGCACAATTATGGTGGCGTCCCGTTTGAACCGGATGACCGACTTGAGTGTCCGGATGACCGTGCCGCGCTGCTGGTCCAGGCCGGTGTTGCGAAGGAAGTTTCGGGCCGCGATGCAGGCGAGGAGCTAGCCGGCAACGGCAAGCGCAATTTCACGCCGAAAACGAGTCCGAGCGCATCCAGCGAGAAGCCTTCGAAGCGCGATTGAGGTCTGCAGTATGGTCTGGGTCAAATTCAGCCAGGGCTTTCGCTGGTCGCCGCCGGAAAGGCCAAAGATCACGATCGCCTATCGGGCGGGCGGTGAATACAACGTCCGGGCTGCTTGCGCCGATGATGCCGTGAGCGCTGGCGCTGCCCGCCGAAGAGACGCGGAGGCCGATCATGGCACGACCGGCGACTAGCGGCGGACAATTGCGATCGAGGCTGCATTTCCAGAAGCGGATCGTCGCCGATGACGGCTATGGCAATGATGTTGCCGGACCTTTCGAGACCGTGTTTACCCGCCGTGCGCAGATGATCGCGCGCAATGGAACCGAAACCGTAATGGCCGCGCGCCTCCAGGGTGTCCAGCCCTACACAGCGCGCATCCGATACAGTGCCGAAGCGGCGGCGGTCACGGCAGACTGGCGCATCGTGGATGCCCGCAAGCCGGACAGGGTGTTCGCGATCACGGCGCCGCCGGTCAATGTCGATGACGACAACCGGTGGATCGAGATGATGGTTTCGGAAGGCGAGCCGAGCTGATGGCCCGGCGCTCGACCATTCTCGGCCGTGCTGCCCTTGAGCGAAAACTGAAGCGGATGCCGGTGGTCGCCAAAAAGCTGATCCGCCGCGCGATGGAGCAGTCCGCCGACGAAATCGTCGCGTTGATGAAAAGCCTCGCGCCGGTGGACAGTGGCGCGCTTCGTGACAGCATCGGCTGGACCTGGGGGCGTGCGCCATCCGGCTCGATCATCGCGGCCACGGTGAAATCCTCGCTCGGCTCCGAACTGACCATCACGATCTATGCCGGCGACGATGACGCCTTTTGGGCGCGATGGGTCGAATTCGGCCGACAGGACATGCCGGCGCAACCCTATTTCTATGTGTCCTATCGGGCCAAGCGTCGTCGCGTGAAATCACGGATATCCCGCTCGCTCACGAAAGCGGCAAAACAGGTCGCGGCAGGTGGCTGATGGACCCAAACTATGAACTGACCAGGGTGGTCATCAACAGGTTGAAGCGCGACGTTTCGGTTTCCGGTTTCGTTGCGGCGCGCGTCTTCGACCGCGTGCCTGCGGAGCCAAAGCCGGTCTTTCCCTATATCTCCATGGGACCGAGCGACGTTCTGCAGGACGATGCCGAGTGCATCATGGGAGAGGAAATCAGCTTCCAGATTGACTGCTGGTCGGAAGGTGACGGTGAAGCCTATGGATCGGCCGAGGTGAAAAAGCTCGCCGGCGTCGTGAAGCGTTGTCTGCACGGTGCTGAAGTCACGGTCATCGATCGAGAACCGTTTGAGCGCTACCGCGCGGAAGACAGCGCCTCGGGCATAAGCCTTTATCCCTCGGTGGTCATGGATTTCAGTACCGGCCTTTCTCTCAGCCCTCGTGAAACGGGAAACGTGACGATCGACCATCGCATCACCCGGATCATGCGCGAGCCGAACGGCATCACCAACCATGCCGCCCTGTCGTTCAGGGCCTTTGTCGAGATTGACTGAACCCAACCCGACAATCTGAAATCTGCAATCGCCGACCGTCGTCCACGGTGGCGGAACATTGGAGCTATGGAAAATGGCAGAAGCAAAAACCACGACCTTCGGCAAACTTCTGATCAAGCTGGGCGATGGCGCGGACCCGGAAGTCTTTGCCCAGCCCTGCGGGATGACGTCGAAGTCGCTGACCTTTTCGAAGAATACCGGCGAAACGCTGGTGGTTGACTGTGATGACGAAGATCAGGTGACCTGGCTGGAGCGCAACGCCGAAAGCCTCTCGGCCTCGGTCTCCGGCGACGGCGTTCTCGCCGCAACGTCGATCCAGCCCTGGTGGGAGGCGTTCGCCAGTACCGAGCCGATCAACTGCGAGCTTTCCATCCAGTACTCGACCGGCACCATGAAATGGACAGGGCCCTTCCACCTGACAAGCTTCGAGATCAGCGGCGAGAAGAGCGGCGATCCCAAGGTGAAGTCGGCAATCCAGATGGATTCGGCCGGGGCCATCGAAAACGAGTGGGTCGCGGCCTGATGCGCGATGCCCGGATCGAACAGCCCTTCGGCGACGGGATCTATCCCTTTCGCCTCGGCTACGGACAGATCACCGAACTGCAGGAAAAGTGCGATTGCGGCCCGATGCGGCTGCTTTCGCGCCTGCAGTCCGGCGACTGGAAGATCGAAGACGTCTTCGAGACCGTGCGTATTGGTCTGATCGGCGGCGGGATGGAGCCGAAAGAGGCTCTCAAACTTGCCGGCCGCTATGTGAAGGAACGGCCGCCGCTCGAAAGTCACCCGCTTGCCCTGGCAATCGTGTTCGCCGGTCTGGCCGGCGCCCCGGATGAAACCGTGGGGGAGTGACCAGCGCCGGGGCCGCAGAGCGCCTTGACGATCTTCCAAACGGCAAGATCCGCATGGCGAAAATCTACGGTGCTGGCGCGGCCATGGGGTTTTCCCCGCAACAGGTCGACGCCATGAGCGTCTGGCAGTTCTCGGCAGCGCTCGACGGCTACATCAAAGCCAATTCGGCTGAAGAAAATAGTCAGACAAAACTGACAGATGGACAAGTCGAGGAAATCTGGACTTGGCTTCAGGAGAAAGGCATGTAGAATTTCTGTGTAGTCTTTGTCTTTATATGAGGGGAACGCGAAATGGCTAGTTCTGAAGTTGATAAGGTTTATTCACCAGAAAAGGTGAAAGGTCATATTATTTTGTTTGAGGATCCAAACATGGCGGGAAAATTTTGCCATGTTTTTAATGAATGCGAAAATCTAGTGGGGCTTTCATTTAATGATAAGGTCTCAAGTTTTGTCGTACTTTCAGGAAATTGGAAAATGTATCAGATCAGCGGCTATCGGAGTGAATGGTCTGGTACATTTGGACCGGGTATCTACAAATCTGCTACTGATGCTGGGATCACAGGTGATGACCTATCTTCTCTTCGTTGCGTAAGCTGATTCTTCCGGAAAGCCGAGTTTTGTCAGAATTTTAGGCGCCAAGCCTAGCTATTGCTCTCGCCTGAGCTGAAGCTGGGCTTGGCTACAACACGATCCTTTCAGATCGAACTCCGAAAGCGGGAGATTTGCAGTTGATTAAATTCTCCGCCTAGTTGCCAAATCTGAAAGTCATGCGGTGGTAATCGGATGATCGGTATGATCTGATATTTGTATATCAGTGGGCAGCAATCTCTGGAGATGAATAGCGCAAAAAAACTAATCAGCGCTTTCCCGAGGTGATGTTAATGCCTACACGCCACCTCAATAGAACCATCTAATACACCTATTAATAACATGGCTTGTCCCTGATGCCCTTTTGCGGGCTGAAGTCGGTTGGACTGGTCAAATAGTTCACCCGGCAACGTCGGAGAAACTACCATGGCCACCACGGACCTTGAACAGCTTGTCGTGCAGCTTTCCGCTGACTTCAACAAATACGAAAAGCGGCTCGCCAAGGCCAACGGCATCACCAACAAGCATCTGAACGCGATCCAGAAGAAGGCGGTTGCCATGGATCGCCGTCTTGAGGGCTTCGGGGCGAACGCGTTCAAGGGGCTGCTCTATTCGACGACGGCGCTCACCTCGGCGCTTTCGGTGCGTGAGGTGGCCCGCTATGCCGATGCCTGGACGCAAGCGAAGAACGCGCTGGCTGTTGCCGGCGTTGTCGGCCAGGATCAGGTGCGCACGCTTGATACGCTCTATCAGAGCGCTCAGAAGAATGCCGCGCCGATCACGGCGCTTGCCGATCTGTTTGGCAAGGCCTCGCAGGCCAATGACAATCTTCAGCAGTCGCAGGAACGGCTGCTCAAGTTCACCGACGGGATCGCCACCGCGCTGAAGGTCGAGGGCAAGTCGGCGGCGGAAGCCTCCGGCGCCCTGACGCAGCTCGGGCAGTTGCTCGGTTCGGCTCGGGTCCAGGCCGAGGAATTCAACTCGATCAATGAGGGCGCACGGCCTATTCTGATCGCGGTTGCCAATGGTCTCGATGAAGCGGGCGGCTCGGTGTCGAAGCTGAAGCAGCTGGTCAATGACGGCAAGGTCTCGGGCAGGGAATTCTTCGACGCTTTCATGAAGGGTTTCCCGACCATCGAGAAGATGGCCGATAACGCCACGCAGACGATCGCGCAGGGCGTCACGAAGGTGAACAATGCGCTCACCAAATATATCGGCGAGACGGATAGCAGCCTTGGAGCGTCCCAGCGGCTGATCTCCGGGCTCAATGCCCTGGCTGATAATTTCGACCAGACGGCCGACACGGTTCTGGCACTTGCCGGCGTGATTGCCGGTGCGCTGGTCGGCCGTTCGATTGCGGGCATGCTGGTCAAGCTCGGCCTTGCCGGCACGGCGCTCACGAAATTTGCCGCTGCCATGCGCTCGGCCATGGCCGCCGGCAGTCTGTCCACCGCCCTTGGCGGCATGAGTGCGGCGGCCGGGCCCCTTGGTTTGCTGATCGGCGGGACGCTGGTCGGGGCGCTGGCGCTTTATTCCCGGCATTCGCAGGAAGCCGAAGCCCGGACGGAAGCCGTCAATGCCGAACTGGAGCGGCTGGGCCTTGTTGCCGAGGAAGCCACGCCGAAGCTTGAAGGCGTGACGGAAGCGGCCGAAGGGCTCACCGATGGCGAGATCTATCGCAAGGTGAAGATGCTCGCCGATGAATATGACCGCCTCAGCAATATGGGCGAGGGCTTTCTCGGCTGGTTCCGCGATGATGATGCCCTTGGCGGCATTGTCGACAAGGCGAAGGAACTGACGCACCAGTTTGAACGCGGCTCGGTCGATCTGGACGCCGTTTTCGGCATCCATGACATGGCCCGCGACCTTGAACGGGGCCGTGTCGGTTTCCAGGACGTCATCAACAAGATGCGGGAGATCCGGGCAACCGAGGTTTCCCAGCCGGTTGCGGATCTGGCCTATCAGGTCGAACAGACGGCACAGAAACTCCAGCATCTCGACGGGGCAAAGGCCGCAAGCGAGGTGAATGAGCTGAAACGCGAGCTTGAGGAAGCCCGCGACAGCCTGCTCGACTTCAGTCAGGCCATGCCGATCTCGCTCGATCAGCGCGAGGCGATTGCTGACATCATTGATGATTTCGATGGAACGAAGGAAGGCGCGGCCGAGGCGCGAAGAGCGCTTGAGACGATGGCCGACGCCAATCCCGATGCGGCCGGCTATGTCGCCAAGCTGGCGCCGATCTTCGGCATGCTGCAGAAGCTTGTCGACAAGTCGCGCGAGTTCATGACGCTGCTCGATGCCGTCAATGTCAGCACCTCCGGCGGTCTGAGCGACAGTCAGGTGTCGGCGTATGAACAAGGCGGTGACGCCCGCCGCGAAGGCGAAGCGATGTTGCAGATTGGCAAAGACTATGCCGACGAAATCGAACGCCAGAATGGTCTTTCCAAAGATCAGATCGCACTGGAGCGCGAGAAGGCGCGGATCCGGAAAGGGATTGAGGGTGAGGGCGGCTTTCTACCGGACAATGAGATTGCCCACCTGGCGCAAAGCTCGCTGGCAGCCAATGCTCGCCGAAGCAGTAGCGGCGGCGGAGGAGGAGGCGGAGGCGGTGACAACAGCCTCGACAATGCCGTTCAGTCGATCCGGGAGCGCACGGCCGCTCTGATGGCCGAGAGGGATGCCCAAACCGCGCTGAACCCGTTGGTCGAGGATTATGGCTTTGCCCTTGAGAAAGCGCGGGCAACGCAGGATCTGCTGACGGCTGCTGAAACGGCGGGCTTGAGCGTCGATGCCGATCTTCGGCAATCGATCGAGGATCTGGCGCAGGGTTATGCGGAAGCGGCGGCCGAAGCCGAGAAGGCGGCGCGCCAAAACGAGGATCTTCGCCAGTCGGTCGATGACTTCAAGGCGACGGCAAAGGACGTGACCGGCGGCTTTGTTTCGGATCTCGTGAGCGGCGTGAATGCCGCCGATGCCCTCGCCAATGCCCTCGGTCGCGTTGGCGACAAGCTTCTGGATCTTGCGCTGAACGACCTGTTCAATACAGGCGAACCGGGACTTGGCAGTTTCTTCGGTGCGATTTTCGGCGGTATTGGCAAGGCGGATGGCGGTGCTGTTCATGCGGCGACCGGCGGGCGCATTGATGCCACCGGCGGCGGGCGCCTTGCCGGCCCCGGCGGCACGCGCGGTGACAAGATCCCGGCATGGCTCTCCGATGGTGAGTATGTGATCAACGCCAGAGCGGCGGGAAAATACGCGCCCCTGCTTGAGGCGATTAACAATGGCGATGGCCTGAAACTTGCCGATGGCGGCATTGTCCGCCATGCGGCTTTGCCACGCCTGCCGATGAAGGCGCTGCGGTCTGTTCAATCGCGCGGCGCTGCCTCCAGTTCGGTGAGCATCGGCGATATCAACGTGACCGTCCCGGAAACCACGGATCCGAAGGATGCGGCGGCCATGGGGCGGGAATTCCGAAAACAGATCGATGCGGCCATCGACGCGCGGATCCAGGAGAACCGTCGCGGACGCGGCATGCTGGCTGGAGGGCCATTTTGATGGCAGACAGGTTCGAACCGCCGAAATGTCCATCGGTGCAAAGCGCGCGGGAAACGGAATTCCGCGTGCTGGAGAGCAGTTTCGGTGACGGCTATAGCCAAAGATCCGGAGCAGGCCTCAATGCGGAGGGGCTGACCTTCAACGCGGTGTGGTCGTCGCTCTCGATCTCGCAGGCCGATCAGATCGAGGCCTTCTTTCGCGGCTTACGTGGCTTCCATGCCTTTGAATGGAAAGCGCCGCGCGACAAAGCAGCCCGGCTTTATCGCTGCAAGAGCTGGACGCGGGGCTTTCTTGGCAGCGGCCGCGACACGATCACAGCGAAGATCGAAAGGGTGTATGACCTATGAGCACGCTCAAAGTCTATGATGCCACCGGCGTCCAGCGCCCGATCTCGGCAGAAACCAATGGCGACGGCGCGCTTAGCCCGCGTCATGGTCTGTCGGACGAAGCCACGGCGCTGATTAACGCCATTCGGACAGCTGCCGAGATCATCACGCCGGCCCGACAGCATGCCGCTGTCACACCTTCCGACGATGATGCCCTGATCGGCGTGCAATCGCTTTATGTCGGGTTTGGCGGTGCTGTCGCGGTTGAACTGAGTGGGGTCACCGCGATCTATCACTGCCAGAGCGGCACGCTTCTGCCGGTCGCCGCCCACAAGGTGCTGGCGACGGGCACGACGGCTTCCGAGATCGTGGCGCTGGTCAAATGACGGGATCGCATTATGGCACGATGCTGGTTGTCGAGCAGGCGGGAAACGGCCTGTCGCAGACAGCGCAGGGGCTGGCAACGGATGACGTCATCCACCTCTATGAACTTGATGCCTCTGTGATCGGCGGCGGCATCTATCGCTTCACGTCATCGGCCTTTGAGGAAGCGCCGGTGTCCTTCGGCGGCAATGTCTATGCGCCGACGCCGATCGAGACCGATGGCTGGGAGATGTCTTCGCAGGGGACCATGCCGCGCCCGACGCTGAAGGTCGCCAATGTCTCCGGCGTGTTGTCGGCGGTGGTCAA